>JANQSV010000159.1 GCA_028279115.1 Pseudomonadales bacterium | reverse complement strand
TTTCCAAACGACAGCACCGGGCTGCTTTCGCCCGATCCGGCGGGAGCGAACCCCATCGATACGCAGGGATACCGCGACAGCAGCGACAGCAACTTCCGTTTCGAACTCAATCACAGCTTCACGACCGTGGATTTCACTTATCTGGCCGCTTACCGGAACCACCAGCGGGACTTTCTCGCCGATGCGGACTTTACGGCCGAATCCCGTATTCAGTCCTTCGTGCGGGAAACCACCGAATCGACTGCGTGGACGCACGAGGCGCGTTTGACGTCCACGGGCGATGGGGCGCTCCAGTACATCGCCGGAGTTTACCTGCTTGACGAGGAGATCGACGGCGATTTCACGGTCGGTTTGACGCATTTCCGCTTTGGCCCGAGCTTCCGGGTGCGCTTTGTCGATCAGGGCCTTTCCAACGAGAGCGTCGCGGCCTTTCTCCACACCACATACGAGGTTGGCGAGCGGCTGAGGTTGACCGCGGGGCTGCGCCATACCAGCGACGAGAAGGACAAGGGCGGTCATGCGGGCGATCTGGGGATGACCGCCGATACGGCAACCGGCAGTTTCCAGACCGTGGGACTCGCCAATGGGCCCACGTTCTTCCTGGCCCCGCAGATCGCCAATCCCGAGTGGAGCGAGACGACCTGGAAACTCGGATTTGACTACGACCTGTCCGCGAATTCCATGCTTTACGCCCATGCAAGCACCGGCTTCAAGGCCGGCGGTTACAACCGCGGCAGCCAGGCGCGGCCCGGCGCGCCGCTCCTGGTGTACAACCCGGAAACGGTGACGGCCGTCGAGGGCGGCTGGAAAATGACCGCCGGGAACGGTCGGGCCCGGATCAACATCGCCGCCTTCGCTTACGACTACAGGGATCTGCAGCTAGGTCAGACCTTTACCAACGAAGCGGGCACCATTACCAATCAGACCGTCAATGCATCGGATGCGTCTGTATGGGGTCTTGAGGCGGAGGCCGAAGCGCTGTTGGGAGCATCGGGGCGCGGCGTGTTCTCCTTCGGCTACCTGAGCACCGAATTCGACGACTTCACCGGCGTTGACGACCCGCTGATGGTGGGGTCCCAGTCATTGAGCGCCAGCGGCAACGAGTTGACCCGGGCGCCGGAATTCACCGCCTCGATCATGCTGGAGCCGGTGGTCTGGCGATTCAACGGCGGAACCCTGGCGCCGCGGGTGCAGTTCCACGCCGAGTCCGAAGCCTGGCTGGCGGTGCTGAACCGGGACTTCGAGAAGCGCGACTCGTTCACCAAAACCGACCTCAGCCTCTATTACGAATCCGCTGCCCGCAACTGGTATGTCGAAGCTTATGTGCGCAATGTCGAGGATGAAGACGTGGCCACTTACATGGAGTGCTTCGATTTTCGGCAGATGGGCGTGCCGGTCCAGCAGTGCGAACGGGCGTATGCGGCGCCGCGAACCTGGGGGGTTCGGGTAGGGTTCCGGTTCCAGTAGCGAACCGTCTCTCGCCCGATCCGGGAACCGCAAAGAAGCTTATGTACGCCCACGCGCAACTATCCGAGGAACTGGCCATCCACTATGTGTCGAAAGGCCGGGGCCGGCCGCTTGTCTTCATTCCGGGCTGGACCATGACTACCCGGGTTTTTCGCAGGAATCTCGAGCCTCTCGCCGAGCGATTCCGGGCCGTCGCTTACGACCCCCGCAGCCAGGGCAAATCATCGCGCGTGGAATCCGGCAATCATTACACCCAGCACGGCAAGGATCTGAAGGAGTTCATCGGTGCGCTGGACCTCGAGGACGTGGTGTTGCTGGGCTGGTCCACCGGAGCGTTGGCTTGCTATGCGTATTTCGAGCAGTTCGGATGCGACAACGTGAGCGCCTTCGTCAGCGTCGATATGGCGCCCAAACCGGTCAAGGACGACGAATCGGACTGGGGAATCGCTCCCCGGGCGCAGGTTCGGGCAATGCAAGCGAGCGTTACCGCGCCGGATCAAACCGCGATGGCGAGAAGAGCCGCGCAAACCATGTACCTGACCCAGGGCGCCGATGAAGCATTTGTCGAGGAAATCGTGGCCGGGTCCGCGCAGACGCCGGCGCACATCGCCGCGCTGTTGCTGGGCGACGGCAACCTTTGCGATTATTCGGAAATCGCAAGAGAAGTGGCGGCCGGGTTGCCGGTGCTGCAAATCGTGAATCAGCGGGACGCTCAGGCCGCCGCGAAGTGGGTGGACGCTAATACTGCGGGCGTTGAACTGCATGCGTTTGGCGGACATATGATGTTCTGGGAGTTCCCGGACCGGTTCAACAGCCTCATCGCGGACTTTCTCGGCAAGCACCTTGACGGTTGAAACGCGCGCGAATACGGGTGTGACGGGCGGGTGCGCCTTGCGTGACGACGTCATCCTGAAATGCTACAGCCCGTCGTACGAAAGCGCGCGCCGGGTGTTTCCGGGCCGATTCCCGCACCACAATACCTGAGGCAACTACAATGAAATTTCACTCCCGCGACTACTTTGTCGGCGAACAGGCCGACCAGACGCCCGTTCCCGAGCAGTTCGAGGCCGGACCGTTCAGGAAATCCCGACCGCCCGAACCACTGCGTTTCGAGGTCAACATGGTTGCGCAAGCGCACAACAAACAGCAGAAAACCGGCGCCGTGCAGGTCAACATCCCGGGTTTCAGCCCGGTCACGCTGTATTGCGACGAGCAGCCGCCGGTAGGCGACGACCAGGCCCCGCCGCCGCTGGCGTTCTTCACCGCCGGCATCGGTTTCTGCCTGATGACGCACATGACCGACATCCTCAACACCCGCAAGATCGAAGTCACTTCGATGCGCCTGGAGCAGCGCGTCCGGTTCATGACCACCTTGGGGACCATGCGCGAACTCGGGCACCGCACCGCGGGCGAGTGTGAAATGGTCGAAACGCACGTGATCATCGACAGCCCCGAACCGCGGGAAAGAATCCAGGCCCTGTTGGAAGAAGCCGAGAGTTCCTGCATGGCCCACCATGCGCTGCGCAACCCCATTCCGTGGTCAACGCGACTCGTGTACAACGGCATCGAAATCGATGCCCGGGACAGCGCCGGGTAAATGTGCATGGCTTTGCGGTGTGCGCTGCTGTTGAAATCGCAGGTGTTCGTCTTTATGCTGGCCAGCTTCGCCCAGCCGGAAAGAATCGATGATCAGCGCCAGGGAACATCCGAAGAAGAAAGTCGCCGTCATGGGCAAGACCATGGCCTATGTCGAAATGGGCGAGGGCGACCCCATCGTATTCCAGCACGGCAATCCGACCTCGTCCTACCTCTGGCGCAACATCATGCCACATCTTGCGGACCAGGGCCGCTGCATCGCTCTCGACCTGATCGGCATGGGCGATTCCGACAAGCTCGAGGATTCCGGCCCCGACCGCTATACCTTGCTGGAGCACCGCGAGTATTTCGATGCCGCGCTTGAGCGACTGGGCGTCGGGAACAACGTCACCTTCGTCATCCACGACTGGGGCTCGGCGCTCGGCTTCGACTGGGCCCGCCGTCGTCCCGAAAGCGTCAGGGGCATCGCCTACATGGAAGCCATCGTCCAGCCGGTGGCAAGCTGGGACAACTGGCCCGAAGCCGCCCGCCGCGTATTCCAGGGCTTTCGCTCGCCCGCAGGCGAAGACATGGTGCTGGAGAAGAACGTATTCGTCGAACGCGTGCTGCCCGGCTCGGTCCTGCGCCAACTCGGCGAGGAGGAAATGGACGTCTATCGCCGTCCCTTCCTGCAAGCCGGCGAGGACCGCCGCCCGACCCTGACCTGGCCGCGGCAGATCCCCATAGCCGGCGAACCCGCCGAAGTCGTGCAGTTAGTGCAGGACTACGCCGACTGGCTGAGCGAATCCGACGTGCCGAAGCTCTTCGTCAACGCCGAACCCGGCGCCATCCTGATCGGCGCCCAGCGCGAGTTCTGCCGCTCTTGGCCCGCCCAGCGGGAAGTCACCGTCTCCGGCAACCATTTTCTGCAGGAAGACTCTCCCGACGAGATCGGCCAGGCCATTTCGGATTGGCTGAAAACGCTATAACCTTGCAAGTCCGGCAAACGGCGCCGGATATACAGGGTTAATCAGCCCCACAATTTGCTGAAAGGCAAGGCCTTTGCATGTGGTCCGAGCGGCCATTCCGCTTCGCCGGGATGGATCACATAACCTTGGCGCAGTCGGAAGCGGGAGTCCGCCAGCAGGTTTCGCAATTTTGCGATGCCATCCGCCATGCGCGGGCGGGGCGTCGCGGACAGCTTGACCTCGACCGGTACGATTTCATCGCCGGACTCCACCAGAAAATCCACTTCCACGCCTGAAGTCGTGCGCCAGAAGTGAATCCTCGGTTCCTCTCCCCGGTGCCAGATGGAACGTGCGATTTCAGCGAGCACGGCGGTCTCGAACAGGGCGCCTCCGAGTGGGCCCTGGGCCGCGTGATCCGGCTCTTTCAGTCCGGTCAGGTAACAAAGCGTTCCCGTATCCGTGAAGTAGACCTTTGGTGTCTTCACCAGCCGCTTGCCAATATTTGAGAACCAGGGGCGCACGATCACTATCTGAAAACTCGCTTCCAGCACCGACAACCAGCTCTTGGCGGTGTTGACCGCGATGCCGAGGTCGCGCGACAACTCGCTCAGATTGAGCAGTTGCGCGTTGCGCGCGGCCAGCGCCCGGAGGAAATCCTGAAAACTGCCGAGGTCGCCGATTTGCCGCAACGTTCGAACGTCCCGTTCGAGATACGTTTGCATGTAACTTTGATGCCAAAGCGTTGAGTCGCGTTCTGTTTGCAGCGCGATTTCAGGATAACTTCCCCGAAGGATCAGCTTCCAGAGTTGTTCCCTCGCCAAAGCGGGCATGACCGTGGAATTGTCCGTCGAAATCGGGCCGGAGCTGGTCTCCGGCTGGGGATCATCCCTGTTCCAAGGAAGTTTGGCGCTGGGACTGCGCATGATTTCCCGAAACGTCAATGGCAGCAGCCGCAACACGGCGGCTCTCCCGGCGAGCGTTTCCGAAACTTGTTGCATCAGCAACAGATTCTGAGAGCCGGTAAGCAGATACTGCCCGGCCTCGCTCCGGTTGTTGTCGACCTGCTCTTTCACATAGGAAAGCATCTCCGGCGCCTGCTGGATTTCGTCGAGAATCGCAGGCGCGGGAAATTGCGCGAGAAACCCTCTCGGATCCTCCAGCGCCGCAGCGCGCAAATCAGGCGCATCCATGGAGGCGTAGCGCAGTTCCGGATACATCCGGCGCAATAACGTGGTTTTGCCTGACTGCCTGGGGCCGGTCACAACCACTACGGGGAATTCCCGGAAAGCGCGTTCGACGGCGGCCCCTGCCGAACGCTCTATGAATGTGGAATCAATGTCCATAACGCGAAATTTTGCATTTCAAATGCAAAATTGCAAGTTTTCTGGAGTAGGTGAGATTGGCGCGTTCAAGTAACTCATTGTCACAATTGGGCGGGATTTTGTGCTTGCCGGTTTATTGAGGGAGTTCGTAGAATCAAAGGCTGGACTTCGTGGCGGGTGTCTGCCGCGCATAACAAAATCATAGAGGACTACTCGATGATCAGATCAGGCATGTTCCGATTGGCGGCCCTGCTGGCGCTGCCCTTGGCGGCAGGCGCCGCGGCGCAGGACCGGGTCGGTGATTTTTCGCTGCTCGACCAGGCGGGTTACCACCATGGCATGAGCTGGTACGGCGACCACGAACTGATCGCCTTCCTCGTGCAGGCGAACGACAGCGCGGCGACCGAAGCCGCCCTGCCGCGATTCCTGGAACTGCATGAACAATACGGCGGGCAAGGCGTCGAGTTCATGATGATCAACCCCATGGCCCGATTCAATCGCGAAGCCGTGCAGGCAAAGCTCGATCAATGGGGCGTCGAAATTCCCGTGCTGATGGATGACGCGCAGATCGTCTCCGAAGCCATGGGCATCGAACGCACCGGTGAAGTGCTGCTATACGATCCCGGCTCCTTTGCCGTCGAGTATCGCGGCACGGCGGAAGGCGCCGCGGCCGCCATCGGCGAATTTCTCGCCGGCGAGAAAATCAGTGCGCCGCTGATCGCGAGTTCGGGTTCGGTGGTCGAATACCCGGATCAGGGCGTTCCTTCCTATAGCGGGGACATCGCGCCGGTGCTGGCCGAGAATTGCGCAAGCTGCCATCGCGCCGGCGGCGTCGCGCCTTTCGCCATGGACAGCCACACCATGGTCCGCGGCTGGTCGCCGATGATCCGCGAGGTGCTGATGACCCGCCGCATGCCTCCCGGCCAGATCGACGGGCATATCGGCGAGTTCATCAACGACCGCCTGATCGACCGTGAAGACAAGCGCAACATCATCGCCTGGGTGGAAGCCGGCGCTCCGGTGGACGGCGACAGCGATCCGCTGGCCAAACTCACCTGGCCCAAGTCCAAGTGGGCTTTCGGCGAGCCCGACATGGTGCTCGATATCCCGGCAACCACTGTGCCGGCGACGGGCAATGGCGTCTTCGTCGACGTCTCGGTCGAGATCGACATGGAAGAAGACCGTTGGCTGCGGGGCAGCGAGATCATCGCCGGCGACCGCACCGTATTGCACCATACCGTGAACCGGCTCGATTATCCCGAGGAAATCGGCCGCGGCGGCGGATTCCTGGCGGCGGACCATCCGGACAAGGCCAACATAACCGCCTACATTCCCGGCGACACGCCCGATCTGGCGCCGCCCAACACGGGAGGTCTGCTGAAAGCGGGTTCGGTGCTGCATCTGAACATGCATTACACGCCGAACGGCCGCGAGACCGTGGACCGCAGCGAGCTTGGCCTGTGGTTCTATCCGGAAGGAGAGGTGCCCGAGGAAAGAATGAGCGGACGCTGCGCCTGTGTTTTTCCCAACACATGGACCACGATTCCTCCACATGAGCCGGCCTTCGAGCAGACCGCCAGCATCGTGATAGAGCGCGACGCGAAAATTCACAGCTACCTGCCGCACATGCACTTCCGCGGCAAGTACATGCGTTTCTACGCGGACTACCCCGACGGCAGCAGCGAGGAACTGATCAACATCGCCAAGTACAACTACAACTGGCAGTTGAGCTATACCTACGAGGAACCCAAGTTCGTTCCCGCCGGGACGAAGATCACCGCCGTGGCCGCCTGGGACAACTCGGCCAGGAATCCGGCCAATCCCAACCCCGACCGCGCCGTGGACTGGGGCAACGAAAGCTGGGACGAAATGTTCTTCGGCGCCGTTAGCTGGAAGTTCGAGAATCAGGGTGGGTGAGGCCCGGTCGGCGAAGCCGACGAAAAGCATCGCTTTTCGAGGGTCGAACGGCTCGACAGGATGTCGAGACTGGGGCTAATCGAAGGCGAAAGATTCGCGCCAGGGATGGCAAGTAAAACCTGTCAGAATTCCAGCGAGATTCCGCGACTTCGCGCGGAATGACGAAGGGCGGCGTCATTCGAGCCGCGCCCCCATGGTGGACCACCTGATGCCTGAAGAGAATGACGGCAAGGATGAATTGAAATCGGATTTCGAAGTTGAAGTCGACTACTACAGCGACGATCAAGTTGCGGAATGGGACCGTGCGGATCGGCTTGCGGACGGAGACCGGGAGCGAATCGTCAAAGCTGCGAATCTGTCGAATCGCCGCAATATCGCCGGAAGATAAAACACGTCCAGCAACAATGCCAGCACCACGATGGGCACCAGCAGCCGGGCGGCTTGCTGGAAGTAGAAAGTGCTCGCCGCCATCAGGAAGGTCGTGCCCAGGGTCAGCACGAGTGTCGTGATCGTCAATGCGGGTCCCGCGGTGCGGATCGCATGTGCGACAGCGGTCTGGATGTCTTCGCCTTCGCGCCGCTTCGCCAGGTAGTGGGTCAGCACGTGGACGGTATCGTCGACCACCAGGCCGATACTGATACTGAACAGCATCATCACGAACGGGTCGAGTGTGCCGACGAGCAATCCCCAGAAACCGAACACGATGGCCGCGGGCAGCAAATTGGGAATGATGCTGAGGATGCCGAAATACACACTTCCCAGGCCGAAAACCAGAGTAAGCGTGATCAATGCAAGGCTGAGCGAATAGCCTTGCAGCAATTCCACGGTGACGCGCTCGTCCATGCGCGCGAATACCAGCAGGCCGCTGCCGTGGACCAGGGTAGCGCCGGGGAAAGTCGCCTCGAAACGGGCGTCGATCAGGGCGTTCAGGTCGAGCAGTTCCTGATTGGACATCGGCCGCGCATTGACCGTGAGGGCCGCGATCGAACGGTCCACGCTGAGGAAATTCGACAGCGGGAAATCGAGATTCTGCACAAAGCGGTAGGCCCGCAGATAATTCTCGATGGTTTCGGAATCGTCGGGCAACAGATAGGCGTCCGGGTCGTCGTAGCGCATCTCGTTTACGGTTTTCAGCAATTCCACCACGCTGGCGGTAGATTCGATCTCGTCCCGCTCTCCCAGCCAGTCGAGCAATGCTTCCATCCGGGCCAGAAACGCGGGATCGATGGCGCCGTCCCGGGCGCCCGCGTCGACGGCATAGCTGATCGACGGACCGCGGTCGAGGCGCTCGCCGACGGCGTCGAAGTATTCGCGCAGCCCGGCGGCGTCGCTGATGAAATCGAGCCGGTTGAAGTCGGTCTCATTGAGCGGCAGCATGCTGATGCCCATCGCCGCGAATGCCGAGCAGAACCAGAACAGTTGCCGGTCCCGGCGCCGGCCGATGGCGATGACCTGGTTCATTGCCCCGTGCAGAAAATCACCGTCATTTGAACCGTTTCCGGTCTTGATCAGCCCCATGAGCAGGCTCGGCAGCAAGGCCGCCGTCAGCAGCCAGGAAAACACGATGCCGACTGCGACGGTGCTGCCGAAGTCGGAGATCGCCGGCGAGGAACTCAGATTCAGCGACGCGAATCCGATGGCCGTGGTCAATGCGGCCAGCGTTACCGGGCGGATGTTATGCATGAGACTGAACCTCATCGCTTCCGCCTCCGGCATTCCGCGCAGCAGGCCTTGCCGGTAGATCGAAATCACGTGGACGCTGCTCGCCACGCAAACGACGACGATGATGACCGGAGCGATCGCCGTTACGGTATTGAACGAAAATCCGCTCAGGCCGAGCGTCCCCAGCGCGCAAAGCAGTGTCAGCAGCGTGTGGGCGAGTATGGCGAAGCCCGCCCGCACCGAGCGGAAAAAGCCGCAGATCGCGAGAATACAGGCGAGGATCACGAATGGCAGCAGCCCGCCGAGATCGTCGAGCATGGACTGGCGGCTTGAGAATTCGATCAGAACTTCGCCGCTGACATGGATATCCAGTTCCGGAAACTCTTCCCGCAACGCATCGCGCAAGCGCAAGGCTTCGCGGGCGGCGTCAAGCCGCTCTGCTTCGTCCGCGAATTCGGCGTTCAGTCGAATGCGCGTGAAAGCGAGACTGGCGTCGTTTGATAGCAAATTGCCGGTAAGCAATTCGTCCGCTTGCGCGGTTTGCATCAGGCCGGCCAGCTCGGCCTCGCCGTATTCCCGGAAATCCCGGGCGAACAGGCGCCGCAGATTGCGCGGCGAATAGTAGTCGAGCAAGGAAGAATGACGCCCGGCCAGGGGAATCTCAAGGTAACGCTCGCGCAAGGCGTTGATCGCCTGCAATCGGTCTTGGGAAAAAACGCTTTCGCCTTCCGGAGCCAGGAAGGCGAAGACGATTTCGGTGGACTGCGGAAACTCGGCTTCGAGCAAGTCAAGCTCGTCGAGATAAGGATCGCTGCGCGTCAGCAATGAATCGAGCGAACTGTCGAAACCCAGTCTGAACACGCCTGCGGCGAGCAGCAGGCTGGCGATGACGCCGGCCCAAAAGAGCGCACGCCGGCGGGACAGGCAGAAACTCGCGATGCGCCCGGTCATCGAGTCCGGGTCGTGTTCAGGCTGCCGCGGCCGGTTCAGGGGGCCGGATCGAGTTGGCATAAAACTCCAGCAACCTTACGTTGTCCGGATTGATGCGGAAATGATCGTCCTCCTCCAGCACGAGCCCATGTTCCCGCATCAGTTGCAAGGCGTTCTGCACCGTGCGCGGGCGCGGCTTCTCGGATTTCTTCATCGGCGAGCCTTGCGCCATCAACTCGTCGATGATGTCGTCGCAGGCGCCGGCGATTTCCAGCGAGGTCATCGACTCATCCGGGCGCCGCAGCAGGGCAAGGGCTGCCAGCGGGGCGGGCAATACCGGCATGACATGATGCAGGCGCTGCATGAGCAATCGGGCGATCTGCTCCACATGCTGGATGCGCTGCTCTTTTTCGAGATGATTCAGATTGAGTCCGTGCTCCCTGCAGAATTCGCGCATGTCCAGCGGCTCGCCGAAGTTGACGCTGGCATAGCCGTAGCGGGCGAATCGCGCCCGTGGACTGGCGAACAGGTTGAGGCGCAGGAAGCGCCAGAGACGCCTGAGATGTTCAGCCGCGGACGGATGTTTCGTCCGGTCGTCCCAATCGAGCAGATTGCCGTCTTCGAGGACGTGGTCGTAATTGATGGCGACGGGGATGAAAACCACACTGCGGGCGCGCTGCCAGTCGTAATGGCGCAGAATGTAATCGAGGAAGCCGAGCCTGGCTTCGCCGAGCCGCCCGTCGCGGCTGAGCTTTCCTTCCGGAAAGACCGCCTGGCAGACGCCGTTGCCCGTGGCCAGGTGGATGTACCGTTCGAGCACCTTGCGATAAAGCGGATCGCGAGAGTCCCGGCGCACGAAGAAAGCGCCCATGGCCCGGATCAGCGTTTCCAGCGGAAAGATCCGCGCCCATTCGCCTACCGCATAAGACAGCGCCGCGCGTTCCGCGGCGAGATAGCTCACCAGTACGTAGTCCATGTTGCTGCGATGGTTCATGACGAAAACCACCGTAGATTCCGGGTCGAGTTGCTGCAATCGCTCGGGATGCGAAGCGCCGACACGGATGCGGTAGACGAAGCGCGAAACGCTCTTGGCGAGCCAGTAGAACACCCGATAGTAGATGTAGGCGTTGAACGCCGGCACGATCTCCCTGGCGAAGGTGCGTACGCGTTGCTGCAGCACCTGACGCGGGATGTCCTGCTCGCGGGAGGTTTTCTCCAGCATCGCCAGCACGTCCTGATCGAAGATCAACTGGTCGATCAGCACCTGGCGCCGGGTTTGCTGCAGCGGCCTGATCTTGATCTGCAAGCTGGTGTTGATGCGATCGACGGCGATGTTGAGCCGGCGGCGCAGAAACCAGCGCACGCCGGGAAAAAGAATGCTCATGACCATGGCGTAAGCCGCCAGCCCGAGCAGGATGAGGTACAGCCAGAGCGGAACGGACACATCTGCTGAAAACATGTCCGTAGCATGCCTGAAGCGTCAGGCTACGGCCAGCGGCCGCAGAATGTTTGTTTCAGTCGCCGGGCTTGCGGTAAGCCACGTTCTTGCTGATCGCTCCGTCGACGGATTCCGGCGTAATCAAAACGGTGCACGAAACCGTCAGTGCGCCCGCGGCGCTGACGAACATCGAAAATGCCGTGGCGGCTTCGTCGGTGGGCAGATCCACGATCAACAGCAGGTCGTCGTCGCCGAAAGCGTAATAGAAACTTTCGAGCGCGCCGCCGAGCCCTTCCACCGTCTGCCGTAGCGCGTCCCGGCGCCCGGTTCCGCCTTCCCGAATAAGGCCCTCGACTCCCGCCTGGGTATAACTCGTTCGAAACAGATACTTGGCCATGTTTAATCCAACTCTGAGAAAAGTGGGCTAATGATGGTCTCAACCGAGACATCGGTCAAGCGAACCCAGGCGGATTGCCTGCTTGCGCCCGACGCGCCTACGCGCCAAGCGCCGCCGTGACCTGTTCGGCGGCCCGCAATGCGAGTGCGGCGATAGTCAACGTCGGATTGGCGGTCGACGCGGTCGGGAATACGCCGGCGCCGACGAGGAAGAGATTTTCATGAGCGTGACTGCGCAAGTTGCGGTCCACAACGGATTCCCGCGGGTCGTTACCCATCCGCGTCGTGCCGATGACGTGGCCCGAGCCCTGGAATTCGTCCGCATGTTGGATTTCGCTGGCGTTCAGGCGCGCGAAGATTTCATCATGGACGTCTCTGGCGTAATCGAGCCCGGCCCGGGAATAATCGCCCACGCGATAGTGCATTCTAGGCAATGGCGCGCCGTAGGGATCGGAGTCCCGCGGGTCAAGCGTTATCCGGTTTTCCGGATCGGGCAGTTGTTCGGTCAGCGCCGCGAGTTGCACCTCGCGCGATGCGTGGTCCGTGATTGCGCGCCGCAAGTCCGTGCCGAGCAAACCCCGGCGCGAAAGCGAATCGGCGAGGGTTGCCGGCCCACCTGTGGGCCAGTTCCAGCCATCGTTGCTGATCTGGATGCGCAGGGCCGATCTTTGCGAACGGAATGCACCGTCACGCAGATTCTCGATGCCCGAAGTCGCCATGGGTCCCCGGTAAGGCCATACGGGCTCGCCGGCCAGCGCCCAACTCAACTGGATCGGATGATCCATCAGGTTGCGGCCGACCTGGTCAGACGCATTGGCAATTCCGCCGGGCGCCGCTTCCGAGCGCGAATGCAACAGCAGGCGCGGCGTCTCGACCGCGTTGCCCGCGAGAATGAAGACGCGCCCGCGGGCAAGGTCGCCGGTTCCGTCGGGCCGGCGAAAACGGACCGCCGAGACGCGGCCGTCCGCACCGGCTTCGACAAACGTGGCCGTCGTGCGGTCGTGAATCACGGCGCCGGCGGTTTCCGCCCGGTCGAGATGGACCGTGGCGTCGTATTTCGCCGCTACCGGGCAGATGGGAATGCAGGTGCCGCTGCCGCAACAGGCGGGCCGGCCTTCCCGGGCCACGGAATTGCGCGCCTGGGGCGTCAATCGCACCTGGTATTGCGTGCCTTCCAGCGCGCGTGCGATGACGCGGTCGAGCCATGTGCCTGGTATCGGCGGTTGCGGAAACGGGCTGGACCGCGGCGAGCCGAGGTCTTCGTCCGAATCTCCGGCTACGCCGAGTTCGCGTTCGGCTTCGACATACCAGGGCTCGAGTTCGGCATAGTCGATGGGCCAGTCGACCGCGCGGCCGAAATCCAAGCGCATGCGGAAATCGCTCGGCACGTAGCGCACACAGGTGCCGAGCCAATGCCAGGATGTGCCGCCTACGGCTTTCAGATAGGTGCTTTTGAAGACTTCGGGGCCGGCTTGCCGGTACCAGTGGCCGCTGTCGAGGGTGTCGGGAAATTCGGCTTCGGGCAGCCGTTCGTAAGGGCTTTCGGGAGTCTTTATGGCGGTATCGAGAAAAGTCCGGAATGCCGCGCCGCGATTGACCCGGGGGCCGGCTTCGAGCACCGCCGTGCGGATCCCCCTTGCGGCGAGCCGGTCCGCGAGCAGCGCGCCGGCAAAACCCGCGCCGACGATGATGACGTCGGCTTCGATCGCGGTCATTGACCAGCCCCGCCGGGCGGTTCGCTCCAGTCTCCCGGCGCCGCGCTGCATTGCCCCGGAGGCCTGGTGTATTCGAGAGCGCGCCAGACGAGCGCGTCGTAGTAAGCGCGCAAGGACGTTCCCGCAGCAATCGGATGCATGCCCGAATACCAGGCGACCGCAATTCGCCGGGCCAGTTCGTTATCCGTTTCCACCGCCGCGTTCAGCAGCAACTCGCCGAGATCTGCGCCTTCTCCCGCGGCTCTCAAACCCTCCATCATGTCGAGCGCCAGTTCGGGATCGATCTCGTCTTCGGAAAATCCCGTCAGCCGTGCGGAAAGCGAACGGAAAGATTGGAGTTCATCCTGCCCCAGGGCCGGATGCGCCACTCCCGCGGCAACCAGTGAGGCAAGGCGAATCGCGAAATCGCGACGAGTGACGTTCATTTCGTATCGCTCGGCCGGCGCCGCACAGGCAATGTGGCGGCGCCTGCCTGCGGCCGCATCAGAATATGGCGACCAGGCAACCTTTCGAATCGGGAACGTCGTCCATATCGACCACGCCGCCGGCAAGCACGGTGTTCAAGGCGTCCGTCAGGTAATGCTCCCGCGCTTCGTTGCGCTGGGTCTCATAGCCCAACTGGTCGTTGATAGGGCCGCGATACAATACGTCGCGGGTGCGGGGATCGACGATAAATACTTCAGCGGTGCGCTCCACGCCGAGCGCCTTGGCCAGCGCCTGATCTTGGTCCTTCATGATCGGGAAATCGATGCCGAATTCCTCGGCTTCCCTGGCGATGCGCGGCAGATCGTCCTGGATGTTGGAATTGAACATGGCGAAGGCGATGTTCTTCGGGCCGAACTCGTCGCGAACCGCGCGATAATTCGGCAGGGCCAGACGCGCGATGGGACAGCCTACGCCCTGGACGTAAAACACCGCGTAGTCATAATCCTTGTAGGTTTCGAGGGTATGCACCTCACCGAGGTGATCGGTGAGTTCAAACTCCGGTATCGATCGCAGCCAGCCGTCGGCGAAAGCCGCACCGGCGGCAAGAGCAAATGCGCAGGAAATGAAAAGGCCAATCGATCGCTTCACTGTCGGCTCCAGATGTTTACTATCCAAGTAATCCACAACAACCGGATGCGGGCCCGATTGCGAGGCGTGATCCTACCAATTCCAAAAATCGCTTCCCAGTGGCAAATTGTCGCGGTAACAGATTGTTGCAGTCAACTTGCTGACTGACTTCGCAATGGTAAACGCCAAGTGAGGTTCAAGAGACTCTCCAGGGAACGTTTCAAGCGCTCCAGGCAAGAGGCGGGTATCCCTCCATGGACTCTCTATCTCAAGCCTCTCCATCGTCCCGTAAATGCTGACGAAATTCGGGTAGATCGACATAAGCTCCCGAGTCGGGAAGAAAGCCGGAGTTTCCTCCAGCCATTGATCATGTTGGCGCAATTATCGGGGCGACATTCGCTTTGAGCAAGAAAACCACGCCGGATCTTTTCTGGCCGTCTTTCGTGCGATGAGAGGTAAGAAACGCGTCGCCGAAACCTACAGGTCGGAATCGGGAGTTTCCGCGGCGGACGGGAGTTCGGCTGCCGAGTTGGCTTGCGCACCGACGATGTGTTCGACAACCGCCAGTCTCGCATTGATGCCGGAGAGCTCGCTTTCGACGCCGTCGAGGCGTGTTTCGACGCGGTCGAGCCGGGTTTCGACCCGGTCGATTCTCCGTTCGACGCCATCAAAGCGTTCGTCCATGCGCAGATTCATATCGTCAAAGCGCAGGTTCATATCGTCGATGCGCTGATCGACGCCGGCGAATCCCTGATTCAGCGTGATCAGGCCGATCGCCGCCACCGCGACGAAAACGCTCATGTGCGTCCAGTTCAAGACAAGGTGTATGGAAGCGGGCTTCCCGTCCGGGCGCGTGCGTCGGGTTCGTTTGGATTGTTCACGCTCGTTCATGGTTCTCCCTCTGGCCGAATATCGGCGAACATGGCCCGACAAGTCCCGACCGGAGGCCCGCGCAGACCTCTCCCGGGTTCGCGCCGAAACGTTCTCCGGCATTTGCGGACAAAGTATAGGCGAAGCGCGCGGCCAGGCGAAGAATTCGCCGCGAAATTTCCGTTCCGATTCGCGGGCATTCTCGCCGGTGCCCGGCGGCGCCGCGCTTGTCCCCATCCCCTCAAGGAGCGAGTGTCCGGTTTCGGGCGAATGTTGCCGCCGCCCGCCGCCCTGCTATTGAGGCGCCATCGGCTTCGGAGTATGCTCATTGCCTCTCGGCGACGACCGCTCCCGGAGAAAGTCATGAACCTGATGCGCAAGATGTTCGGCGCCGCGCCCTGTCTGGCTCTGCCGGCGGCAGCGGCGGCGCGGCAGAACTGGGAGACGCCGCGCACCCCGGAACTGGAGGCCGAGCTGCAGCCCCGGTAGCGGCGCAAGCTGAGCATTGATGACTTCGAGGGCTGTCAGACTCTACGGCGAACTGGTGTTTGGCAGACCCTGGCTGGTCATCGGGATCACCGCGCTCGTCGTTGCCTTCTTCGCCTGGTTCACCCAGTACTTCAGGCTGGACGCCTCGGCGGATTCCCTGTTGCTGGAAAACGATCCCGATTGGGAGTTCTTCCGCCAGGTGGAAAACCGCTATGGCATCCGCGAGTTCGTCGTCGTCGCCTATATCCCCGAAGGCGAGTTGTTCACCCGGATCGAACTCGAAAAACTGGATCGCCTGCACAACGATCTGCTCGCGATCGACCGCGTCGAGCGGGTGGACAGCATCCTCAACGTGCCGGTATTCGCCGACACGCCGCTGACGGGGATATCCGAAGACTATCTGACCTTGCTCGACGATGGCGTCGATCTCGCGGCGGCGCGCGTTGAAATGATGGCAAACCCGATCTATGTCGATGCGCTGATCAGCCCCGACGGCCGCGGCGCCGGGATGCAGGTCAACATCGAAATCGACCAGCGGGCGCGGGAATTGCTCGACCGCCGCAGCGCCTTGCGCCAGTTGCGGATCGACGGGGAAATCGACACAGGGAGTCTCGCGGAATTGAGCGAGGTCGAAGCCGCTTGGGCGGATTACAGCATCGCGGTCAACGAAAGACAGCACGAACTGATTACCGCCGTGCGCGAAACCCTCGACCGCTATCGCGACGGCGCCCGCATCCATCTCAGCGGCGCGCCGATGATCGCCGACGATCTGATCTCCTTCGTGCGGGGCGATCTGAGCAGTTTCAGCATCGCCGTGCTGATTCTCATCGTCGTCGCCCTCGGCCTGATCTTCCGCAAGGTCCGATTCATCGCCATTCCGCTGATCTGCTGCGCCGCGGCGGGAACGATCATGGTGGGCACGCTCGGGCTGATGGACTGGCGCGTAACCGTGGTCTCCTCGAATTTCATCTCGCTGCTGCTGATCATCACGATCTCGCTCACTGTGCATCTGACCGTGCGTTACCGCGAATTGCGAGCGACCCGCCATTTCAGCCGGCACGGCAAGATGTTGCGTCATGCCGTGTTGAGCATGTTCCGGCCCTGCCTGTATACGGCATTGACGACGATAGTCGCCTTCGGCTCGCTCATCGTCAGCGGCATTCTGCCGATCATTACCTTCGGCTGGATGATGATGATGGGAGTCGCCACGGCGCTGATCGTCGCCTTCACGCTGTTTCCGTCGATCATGTCGACGCTGCCGGCGGAACGCTCCCGGCTATCCTCCGATCTGCGTCTGAACCTGACTTCGGCCCTGGCCCGGCTGACCGACAAGTTGCGCGGCTGGGTGTTCGTGATTTACGCGCTGATCCTGATCGTCGGCGTCACCGGCCTGACCCGGCTGCGGGTCGAGAACAGTTTCATCGACTACTTCCGAGAATCGACCGAGATCAACCAGGGCATGAGCCTGATCGACGAACAACTTGGCGGCACCTTGTCCTTCGACGCCATCGTCAGATTGCCGGAGGAGGAAGCCGTATTCGAAGACGAATTTGCCGACGACTTCGGCAGCGGCGATTTCGGTGGCGAATCCGACGACGCTTATTGGTTCACCGCCCCGCGCATGGCCGAAGTCAAGGCGATTCACGAATATCTCGACGCCGACCCCTATACCGGCAAGGTGCTGTCGCTGGGCGCCGTCGTGCAACTCGCCGAGCAACTGAATGACTACGAACCGGTGGACGGCCTGCTCTGGGCGGTGATGTACAACCGCATTCCGCAAACCTTGCGCGAAGCGGTGCTCGACCCCTTCGTGCGAATCGACGACAGCGAATTGCGCTTCAACGTGCGCGTGCGCGAATCGGCGCCGGATCTGAATCGCAATGAACTATTGCAACGGGTCGAGGCGGGGCTCGAAGAGGAGTTCGGCTTCGAGCCCGACCAGGTGCGCCTGACCGGTTTGCTGGTGATGTACAACAACGTGCTGCAAAGCCTGTTCCAGTCCCAGATTCTCACGCTCGGCGTGGTCATGTTCGCCATCATGCTGATGTTCCTGGTGCTGTTCCGCTCGCTGCTGATAGCGGTGCTTTGCATCGTTCCAAACGCCATCGCCGCCTCGCTTGTGCTCGGCATCATGGGCTGGCTCGATATTCCGCTCGACATCATGACGATTACCATTGCGGCGGTGTCGGTGGGCATCGGCGTCGATAACACGATTCACTACATGTATCGGTTCCGGCGCGTATTCCCGCGGTTCGGGAACTATCGCAAGACCATGTATTACTGCCACGACAGCATCGGCCGCGCGATGTATTTCACTTCGATGACGATCGTCGCCGGATTTTCGATTCTGGTCTTGTCGAATTTCATTCCAACCGGCATATTCGGCCTCCTGACGAGCCTGGCCATGCTGGTCGCCCTCACGGGATCGCTGACCCTGTTGCCGCAATTGCTCGCGACTTTCAAGCCGCTGGGACCGGAAACCGCCTGATGAACAAATCCCGCCCCTTGCCGGTAATTCCCGGATTGGCGACGAGATCCTGCGACTGCGCGCAGGATGACCGTTTCTCACCCCGTCATTCTGCGCGAAGCGAAGCGCCCCCACCCCGTCATTCTGCGCGAAGCGAAGCGAAGTCGCAGAATCTCGTTGGCAAAGCGAGAACCGGCGGTCTGTTGTTACTGGTCCTGGCGTTTTCCGTTTTGGTTTCCTGCGGGGAAAGCGAAACGACGCCGGCGCCCCAGTCACAATCGCCCCCGCCGCTGTCGACCCCGGAGTTCATTGTCGCCGGCTACATGAACGACCCCGCCGCCTTGCGGAGAGGCCAGGACCTGTTTCTCGGCTCCTGCGTCAGCTTCTGCCACAACCTGATCAAGGAGGAGCCAGACCAGGCCGATGCGCTGTTCCTGTTCGATTGCCAATGGACCCACGCGCAGGACAACGCGGAAATCTTCCGCATCATCAAGGAAGGCGTACCGGATACGCGCATGGTCGGTTTCGGCGAGAATTTTCCCGAGGGCGACAGCGACGTCTGGAAGATCATCGCCTATATCCGCCAAAGCCAGGACAATTGCGGGGAAGTCAGTCGCTGATCTTGCGGAATCTCGCCTGGCGGTCCCGCGCGAGGACGCAGACGACCATGAAGTCGGGCACGCAGGTGCGGGCGAATACGATGGCCGTGCTCGCGTCTTCGAGCCGGGCGCGGATCACGCCCGACACGCCGGCGTAGTCGACTTCGAACTCCATTATCGACCCCGCCACCCTGCCCGCGGAACTCGACCACTGAAAGCCGAGGGATTCGAGCTGGCGCAATTCGACGCGGCCGTCCGTAACCGTCACTTCCACCGAAAACAGCGTACCCTCGGCGTTCCAGACGCCATTCCAGTAATGCGCGTAGTCTTCGGCGGCCCGCGCCTGCGAGCCCAGAGCCAACAGTAGCGCGAGCGTCAGAACTCTCACAGGACGAGGCCCACTCCGAACAGGTCGCCATGGAAGATGAACACGGCCCAATATACCGCCATGCCGAGCACACCGCTGACGATGTCCCAGATGACGATGCGGAACTTGTATTCGGGAACCGCGGTGCGTCCCCACAGCGTCACGAACTTTACGGCGCCCCACAAGGTGAAGCCGCCGAACAGCAGCATCGAGGCGAGGTCGCCGTTGGTCCAAAGGTGCGCCGCGCCCCAGAGAGTCACGCCGAGCACCATGGGGTTGCGCGCACTGCGCCGAATCCCGGACATCGGCAGGAAGCTCGCCAGCAACAGCCAGAAAACCGGCAACATCAGGTAATACGAGATATTGCGCAGGCCGAAAGGCGGCTCCCAGATCATGACGAACGGCGCGATGGACTTGCCCCAGATTATCAGCGCGAATCCGAGCAGGGCGGTCAGGCTGTAGGCGCCCTTGTACGCACCGGGCGAGGGAAAGCGGCCGGCGAGCGCCTCGCGCAGGCCGAATTCCCGTAACATGTGGGGTAGGAGAAAAAGGATCAATCCGAGGACGAGAACAGTCATGCGGCCGCCTCCTTACGGGGACAGGCATTGTAGCACGCGGGCGGAATCCGGCTTCTTAAGCTCTTGTTCAGCAATGCCGATTTATCAAGGACATCGTGCTGATCGTCCTTTGTAGAAAAGGGGGGTTTTCATGAAGAAGCTACGATTGACGACACTTGCCGCCGTGAGTTCCGCATTCCTGATGAGCGGCGCCAATGCCGCCGAGACATATGTCTCGCTCGGGTTGGGGATTGCGGAAGAGCAGGTTGAAATGAACTCTTTGGTGCCGGGAGCTTCGACTTGCTCGAATGCCGCCGGCTTTGTCGGCTCCGTCGATTTCTGCAGCGGCCGATCCTGGGGCGATCTCCGAAGCGCCGAATTCGATCTGGAAAATTCGCTCGCGGGTTCGGCCAGCGTTGGGTTCGAATGGGAAAACTGGCGGCTGGAACTGGAGTATTCGGGCCGCGAACACGGCGGGCGGCCGCTGCCGCAACCGGTGTTGCCATTGGTGGAGCAGTTCAGCGGCGTGGACTTTGGCGCGCCGGGAGGCATTTTCGGATTTCCCCTCGGCTTTCCGCGGGAAAACCCGAAACATGAAATTTCCCGGCTCAACTCGCAACAGCTTTTTGTCAACGCCTTCTACAGTTTCCGCACCGGCGTCGCCTGGAGACCCTTTCTCGGGCTCGGAGTCGGAATGGCTCGAATCCGGTACCGGTACAGATTGGAAGGCAGCGAGTTGATATTCCGCCCACTGCCGATCGACCCGGGCGAAGGCCCGGGCGTGCCGTTCATTCCGGAAATTTTTTCTTTCGCGAACCGGACGGTTCTCGACGCCGAAGCGAGCGACAATGTGCTGGGTTATCAATTCATGGCGGGAATCGACCGCGAACTTTCGGATCGGACCACCGCGTTCGCCAGCCTGCGCTGGAGCCGGTTCGAGGCTTCCGAAGTGTCGAACCTGGGGCCCGGTCAACTCGGACCCATCCCGTCGCTGTCGCTTCTGCCCGTTATCACGTCCACGCCGGATAAGCTGGACGACATCGGCGGAGTTTCCCTGGTCGCGGGCATTCGCTTCAGCTTTTGACATCCCGCACCGCCTCACATTAAATGTGGGGGATGAAGATTTGGCAGGGCTTCTTCCTTGTACCCCTGCTCGCGCTGGCCGGCTGCGAGGAGCCGCCGTTACAGGCGTACGGGCAGCTCGAATCCGACCGGGTCGAGGTCGTCGCCGAATCGAATGAACCCATCGTCGAAATCGCATCGCTCGAAGGCGATGCGCTTGCCGCCGGCGCGCTGATCCTGCGGCAGGACACCGCGCGGCTCGACATCCGCATTCGCGAGGGCCAGGCAAATATCGCCCGTATCGAAGCGCAGCTCGAAGAGCAGGTCAACGGTCCGCGGATAGAGACCATCGAAGCCACCCGCGCCAGTCTGCTCGAAGCCGAGATCGAGCGCGATTTCCGCGAGCGCGAACTGAACCGGCTGACGGGCTTGCGCGAACGCAACCTGACTTCGGAGGAAAGCGTCGACCAGGCGCGCAACCTGCTCGAGTCCGCCGGCGCCAGAATCGAAATCGTCTCGGCGCGGCTGGCGGAGCTCGAAGCGGGCACGCGGCCGGAGCAGATCGAACAGACCCGAGGCCTGCTCGGCCAGGCCGGAGCCCAACTCGATTCGCTCAAGCTCGACCGCGAACGCCTGCATGTGGCGGCGCCGGTGGACGGAGTGGTCGACACACTGCCCTTTGAAGTCGGCGAACGTCCGCGTCCGGGCGACGTGGTCGCCGTGCTGTTGACCGGCGACCAGCCATACGCCCGGGTTTACATTCCCGAACCGTTGCGTGCGGGATTGCGGGTAGGCAGCACCATGCGCATCGCCGTCGACGGCATCGAACAGCCGTTGACCGGGACGATTCGCCGCATTGCCGCCGAGGCGAGTTTCACGCCGTATTTCGCGCTCACCGAGCGGGATCGCGGACGGCTGTCCTTTCTCGCAGAAGTGCGCATGCCCGACCTGCCCGAGCGCTTGCCGGAAGGTCTTCCGGTCCAAGCGCTTTTTACCAATGATTGAACAATTTCATCCATTGAAAGATGCAGGGTAACGGCGAATTCGCTATCCAGGCGCGCGGGCTGACCCGGCGCTTTGGGGCCCTCGTCGCGGTCAATGAAGTCGATCTCGACGTTCCCTCCGGCAAGATCTACGGCTTTCTCGGCCCCAACGGCTCGGGCAAATCGACCACCATACGCATGCTTTGCGGACTGCTGACGCCGAGTTCCGGCCAGGCCAACGTACTCGGGCTCGACGCCGGCCGCGATTCGGAAGCGCTCAAACAGCGAATCGGCTACATGACCCAGCGTTTCTCGCTCTACGAAGACCTGGGCGTGCGGGAAAACCTGCAATTCATCGGCGAGGTCTACGCCATTCCCCGGCGGGAACGCCGCCGGCGCATGGACGAACTCCTCGGCCGCTTCAATCTCAAGGGCCGGGAGCGGCAACGCGCGGGCACCTTGAGCGGCGGGCAGAAGCAACGCCTCGCGCTTGCCGCGGCGACCATGCATCGGCCGCACCTGTTGCTGCTCGACGAGCCGACCAGCGCGGTGGATCCGAGCAATCGCCGCGATTTCTGGGAAGCTCTGTTCGAACTCGCCGAGCAGGGCACGACGATTCTCGTCTCCACGCATTACATGGACGAAGCCGTGCGCTGCCACAATCTGGCGATACTCGACCGGGGCGTGAAAGTGGCCGACGGTTCGCCGCGCCGGCTGGGCGAGAATATCGACACCCATGTGATAGAAGCGCGTGCGCCCGATGCGGACGCGGCGCATCTGGCCTTGCACGACGTTGCGCAAATCGTCAGCCTGACCCGGCTCGGCTCGAAGCTGCGGGCGCAGATTCCGAAACAGATTCCCCAGCCGGCCGCAATCGTCGACCAGGCCCTGCGCCGCGCGGGCATCGCGGCCCAGGTCGACCAGGTGTTTCCCGATATCGAGGACATCTTCGTTGCCGTGACCGAGTTGCGCGAAGCCCGGTCCGCGAAAGTTGTAGAGGCGGATTCATGAGATTCCTTTCATGAGATCGTTGGTCCGCATCTTCGCCATCATGCACAAGGAGTTGCTGCAACTGTCGAGGGACCGGCTCACCTTCGGCATGATCGTCGGCATCCCGCTGATCCAGTTGCTGCTGTTCGGCTACGCCATCAATACCGATGTGCGCAATCTGAGCGCGGCATACGTCGACGAAGCCGACAGCCATCTCTCCCGCCAGCTACTCGCCGACATGAGCGCAACCCAGGTGGTCGTGCTGCGTCAGCGTCTCGCGAGCGCGGAGGAACTGACCCGGCTGCTCGATTCGGGGGCGGTCTCGGTAGGCATCGCCATTCCAGACGATTTCGACCGCCGGGTGATAGCCCGCGACCGCCCGGCGCTGCAACTGCTCGTCGACGGCACGGATCCGATCATTCTCGGCGTGGCGGAACAGCTCGCCACGATTCCGGTGCGCTTCGATTCCCAGACGGGCCTGCAGGAGCGGCAGCGCATGATCGAAGTGCGCAATTACTACAATCCCGAGCGGCGTTCGGCCGTGAATATCGTGCCCAGCCTCGTCGGCGTCGTATTGACCATGACCATGGTGCTGTTCACCGGGATCGCCATCGTGCGCGAGCGCGAACGCGGCAATCTCGAATTGCTGATCAACACGCCGGTGCGGACGGTGGAACTGATGCTCGGGAAGATCGTTCCCTACATCGTCATCGGGCTGATCCAGCTCGTCATCATTCTCGCGCTGGGCCGCACGATTTTCTCGGTGCCGATCATGGGCAGCGAATGGCAGGTGCTGGCCGTGTCGCTGGTATTCATTTCCGCCAATCTGTCGTTGGGCCTGCTGATTTCCACGGTCGCCGCGACCCAGTTTCAGGCCATGCAGATGACCTTCTTTTTCTTCCTGCCTTCGATCCTGCTTTCGGGTTTCATGTTTCCCTTCGAAGGCATGCCCGAGATCGCCCAGTACATCGCCGAGGTCCTGCCGCTGACACATTTCAACAGGCTCATCCGCGGCATCATCCTGCGCGGCGCCGATGTCTCATTGATGATGCAGGAACTCGCCGCCCTCGCCATTTTCACGGCGGTCGCCCTGACGCTCGCGGTGCTCCGCTTCAGCAAGCGGCTGGATTGAACGCGGAAAAGCCGAACCTCAATTGACAAATACCTGAAATGTTGCGGAATAACTCGACGTAGGGCTACGGCCTGATCCCGAAACGAATTCACTTTGGGACTATTACCCGTCGGAATCTTTGTTGTATTTGGGATTACGACCTTTGTGTCCGCGGCGAAACGTTTCGAGGTCTTGTGCTTCCTTTTCCTTCGCACCCTTAGGTGTCATTCGACGGGAAGTCGGGACTAAACGATCAAAGTCCAATCCAGCATTTCGATGTTCGTCTTCGCGTCTATCTGGGTTGTTTGTGGTTCCCCTGTATACGATTTTCCGCCCTTTCTTGAGGTCATACGTCAAGGTGGTACGTGACTTCTTTGACATTGGTCCGCTCCGAGTTGCTTGCCGAAAGTCCCTATTTGGGGAGGTAACCAGTTTTTTCAAGGTGCCTAATATCTCCAATCCTCATGAGCCAGAGGTGCGCTATTGAGATCATCCCGATATGTTCGCCACTGTGGCATGGCTGCATCCATCAGTGCATAGAATCGTTCGTTATGACGCCGTTCGTGGAAGTGGACCATTTCGTGGACGAGCACGAATGCAAGGCAGGCGGGTGGTTTTTTGGCGAGTTCGAGATTGAGCCAGATGCGCCTGGCTTGAGAATTGCACGAACCCCATAGTGTCTTCATCCGCTTGACGCGCAATTCGCGAACCTCGACGCCGACCTTTGGCTCCCATTCCTTGCACAGCACCGGCAATCGCGCTTGAAGCTCCCGGCGATACCAGCGATATATCGCTGCCTCCCTAGCCCTGCGGTCAGCGCCTTGCGGCACGCGCAATTCAATGAAAGCGCGATTGCGCAGTCGGGCGCTCGAACGCTTTGCACCTTCGATAACATCGAGCCGGTAGCGGCGGCCTTCGAAGTAATGGCTCTCGCCGGTGACGAATTCACGTTCGGACTGGCGGGGCTGGGCAGCGAACCGGGCTTGTCGCTTGTGAATCCATGACAGCTTTGAAACCACCGCGAGCCGAATCGCTTCTTCGTCGAGCCGAATTGGCGCCGCCACTCGAACGCGCCCCTCCGGGGGATATACTCCAATGTGCAGGTTCTTGATGTTCTTGCGGACGACTTCGACCGCAACGTCGGCAACTTGCAACTGGTAGCTCTCAGTATTCACGCTGAGCCTTTACTATTTCGAAAAGTTTATCGACGAGATCGACATCTGGAAGGATTTTCTTGATGGCATTGCGTATCTTTTTCTCCTTCATGGGATGACCGTGAAAGTCCGCCATTTTCGATTTGCGGATCGCATCGTCGACGCGCAGCGTGACGATCTCGACGGTTGTATCACTAGGGTCGGCCACCTGCCGCTTGGCCAAAATCGCCCCCAATTCCGGCAAGTCTTGTAGCAAATCGAAAATTGCCTGGCGCGCGGGACTATTGATCGCCTGCGGATAACGGGCCTGATCCGGGTCGCGGACCTTCCCGGCGAGCGCGACGATTTTCGCCAGATACGCCTGATAGTCCAGCGCCTGCCGCTTGCGCTCGGCGATCAATTCCTCAAGCAATGTGGACATGTGCTCGTAGTATCTGGGATTGACCGCCATTTCGTCGATGATGAGTCGCCGCACGTTGTTCTCGATCGTCTCGGCCATCGCTTCCCTATTGCCGCGAATGCCGTCCGGCAGCGAGTCGAGGGCGCCGGATCCGCGCTCAATAATCAGTTCCACTAGCGGCAAATCGTCAAAGGCAGAAATCTTTTCGCTTTCGCCGGCCCTTATATAGGTGTCGAGCAGGTGCCGCATCGCCGGTTCGTAAACCTTGAGATCGATGTAGTCGCCGCTTGCGAGTTTCACTTCGGAGCGGACTTTCTCATAGTGGTCAACTTCATCGCGGATTGTACGCGCCTCGGCTGCGGAGTAGCCGGCGGCCTCCATTTCATTGGCGAGGTCGGAGTAAGTGCGCAAGTATGCCGCCGCCATCTTGTACAGGGCGAGGCGTTTAGGCTCGTTTGCCTTTAGTTGCTCGGCATCGCCGCTGTCGGTCGCGCAGAAGTAATGGAAGTACGCAGGGGAGTCCTTCGGCGGCTCGACCGGTTCGCACAACGCTTTGACCGCCTCCCGCGCTTCTTCGAGCTGTTCCCGCGCCTGCTCAAGCCGGTTTTTCAGCAGCCCGGCCACGTCTTCCCGGTCGAAAGCCTCGAAGGCTTCGCCGGTATAGTCGGAGATCGATTTTTCCAGCGAGCGGAACAAATCCTTGTAATCGACGATGTATCCATACTCTTTGTCTTCCCTGTCAAGTCGATTCACCCGGCAGATCGCCTGAAACAGGCCGTGGTCCTGCATTTTCTTGTCGATGTAGAGAACGGTGGCGGAAGGCGCGTCGAAGCCGGTGAGCAATTTGTCGACCACGATCAGGAGTTTCATCTGTCCCGGTTCCTCGATGAACCGCTTCTTTACGTCCTTTTCGAATTGCTCGATTTTGCGCATCGCCTTGTCTTCGGGCTCGTCGAAATGTTCCGCGAGCATTTTCCGGTAGATGTTGAACTTGCGCAGTTTCTCGGTGAGGCCTTCGCCGGTTTCCTCGCCCTTGATTTTCGACTTGGACGGCTGATACGAAGTGACGATGGCGCATTTTCCGGCGAGCGCGTTCCCGTTGAACATTTCGTAAAGCCGGCAGGCCGAATGGATGCTGTCGGAAATGAGCAAGGCGTTGCCGTGTCCGCTCTTGAGGCGATCGCGCGTTTCCATGTCGAGCGCGATGTCGGCGACGATCTTGCGCAGCCGGTCCTCGGCGCTCATGACGGCCCGCATGGTGCCCCAGCGCTGCTTGAGTTGCGCTTTGGCGAGATCCGTCAGGCCGGCGGTTTTGGCGTCGAACCATTGATCGACCTTCGCCTCGGAGGTCAGATCCTGATCGATGTCCCGCGCTTCGTAGCGCAAGTCGAGCACGACCTTGTCGCGCACCGCTTCGTCGTACTTGTAGGTGTGAATATACGGGCCGAAGATCTCGATGCTGCGGGCTTTGTCGGATTTCAGCAGCGGAGTGCCGGTGAAGCCGATCAGCGTCGCTTCGGGCAACAAGGCCTTCATGGCTTTGTGCAGTTTGCCGGACTGCGTACGGTGGCATTCATCGACGAAAACGAAGATTTCGCCTTTGGCTCGAAACCCCTTTGGCAGATGTTTTTTGATTTCCGCGATGTAACCGTCAATGTCGCGCTCGCTCGCTTCATCGCGGGAGCCGAATTTGTGAATCAGCGACGCAATCAGCCATTGTTCGGCGGATTGGAGCACGCTGACCAGATCGGCGCCGCTGCCCGTGCGGTAAATATCCTCGTTGACTCCCTTGAAGACTTTCTCGATTTGTTCGTCGAGTTCCTTGCGGTCGGTAACGATCAATACCCGTCCACCGTTCACGTTCTCGTTAATCCACTTGGCGAGCCAGACCATCAGCAGGCTCTTCCCGCTGCCCTGGGTGTGCCAGACAATCCCGCCTTCGCGGTTCGCGACGTGTTCCTGGGCCGCCCTTACGCCGAAATACTGATTGTGACGGCAGGTTTTCTTGATGCCGGCGTCGAAAACCATGAAGTCATGAACGATCTCAAGCAGTCGTTCCTTGCCGCAAAGCTGGCCGAGTTCTTTCAGCAACAGGTTGTCGCCGGCATCGGGATGCGCTTCGCTTTCCTTCCATCGCAGCCAGTATTTCTCCGGCGTTTCGATGACGCCGTAGCGTAGCCCCTCGGTTTCGTTGCCCGCCATGAGAAGTTGCGCCGTGGCGAAAAACGGCCGGATGAATTCCGGTTTCTGATTGTCGAGATTTTGGCGGATGCCCTCGGCCAGCGAAACTATGGAACGTTTGAGTTCCAGCACGCCGAGGGCGATGCCGTTGACATAGATAACCACGTCGGGTCGCTTGTCGCCCGCGCCTTCGACGGTGACTTCTTCGGCGATAGCGAAATCGTTGTTGTGGGGATTGTCCCAGTCGATCAGCCAGGTCGTGCGGGCGTGCTCGCCGGGCTTCGGTTGCACCTTCACTCCGTAACGCAGCAGACCGTAGACTTCACGGTTGGCGTCATAGAGGTTTGTAACGCCGCCAACTGATGCAGCTTTGCGGAGCAATTCGACCGCTCGGCTTGTGATCTTGTCGTTGTGACCTTGCAGGCGCAGCCAACTTGCAAGGATGTCCTGTTCGATGTTGGCGTTGCCGAGGCGGTCCTCCCAGTTGCCGAGATAACCGTAACCGAGCGCGTCCTGGAAGAATCGCACGACCCGTCGCTGGGTCTCGATTTCGCGCTCGCCGACGGTGGTCATGATTATGTGCCGTCAGTTCCGAGGTTTTCGATGGCAGCGCGCCCCTTAGGCGTAAGTCGATATTGTTGCAATCGGCTGCGGGGATTTTCCGGCAGGGTGTACTCGATCAATTGTTCCGACATAAGCGACCGAACTACTTTGTTGAGTTGCCCGGATACTTCTTTCTGACCCAAATTCTTCGATAGCTTCGCCTTGGACATCGATCCATTTATCAGCAGGCCGAGCACTCTCTCTGTCAACAACCGCGACTCTGGCTGTGGTTCTGACTCTGGCTGTGACTCTGGCCGCGACTCTGGCTGTGATCCCGACTCGGGCCTCGACTCTGGCTCAATTTGGACTCCGGTTTTGTCTGCATCGTGCACTCCAGCCGGTCGAGTCGCGTCGTTGGGTCGCCAAATCGTTGTGACGAAGTCTTCACCGGCCGCGAACTCCGGTTCCCGCAGATTGGCCGCTGCACAGCGCTGAATCATGTCCACCGTACCGGTACCCATGCGTTCTATGTATCCGGCCAGATACATGGGCTCCGCGAGCAAGGGATTGCGGGGCAGGGACTCGTGCGCGACACGAAGTTTCTCCACCGTTAGCGGCGGCGGTAATCGGCCGGTATTCATCACATCCAGCCGATCAGCAAAGAGCATAACCTGCACACTGCTGTTGTCCGTATAGTCGCGATGGGCCACAGCGTTCACGATGGCCTCGGTTATCACTTCCTTGGGGATCTCATAGGCGATGGGTACTTCGGTGCTTTCCGCCCGCGTACCGATGGACAACGCGATCTTGCTCAACACAAAATCCACGGCCTGATCCACCAGATCGAACACCGTGCCCTTGTAAACCTGATAGGAAGGGATGGGTTTTGCGACCTGCGTGCCGTGAAAATGGGCGCACTTGATTTCGGACGAAATCAAGAACCGTTGCGGCGCTTTCCCGAACAGCAACATAGCGGCGTTGGTCAATCGACCCTTGTTCAAAAGGTTCAGATGCCGGAGCAAGTCCTCGGGAGACGTGTTTTCATCCAGTGGAAACTGTCTGGTCCCACGGGCTGTGCGTATGAGCCGGATCATCCGCGTGGAATCCAGGTCGTCCAGCGTGGCTCCTGTGCAAGGCGCAGCGTCGAACGGTTCGAAACGCAGCAGTTCCTTGTCCTCCAGGTACTCCACCAATGCAGCGTAGAGACTAGGCACGAGTTCTTCTTGCGTATTGAATCGCTTGCGAATCAGTCCGGCTTCGGCCTTGCCGATCAACGCTTGCATTTTCGGATGCCGAACGTCGGAAGGCGCATTTTTCAGGAAGATCAGGCGATACTTGCCGAGCGCCGTGGCATGGTCGAACTCGCGCTCCGTAGGCGACGTTCCGGTCCCGTCGTCTGCGCCGTAGTCCTTCCCGAACAGACCCACATAGATGTCGCAGCGACCCACTTCATCCAGATAGGCTTTATCTGGCGCCCTATCCGAAGCTGGAAGTTCCTCGAACAGGAAACCTTGGAAGAAGCGCCGCATAATCGGGTCGTTGCGCAGATAGTCGGCGAGCGCCTTTCGTTCATCGCCAAACTCCCGCTGTACGCTGCTGATGAAGATGCGGAGGGGTTTCATGGCGCAACCCCCGCTTTGACGAGTTGGTCGCTTGGCTCGATTAAACGCACCCGTCCAGTAAGAAGCTCCTGCATCATACCTTCCTTGATGGCGTGGGTCTTTTCGCGGCGCTGCTCCAGAGCGGTAATCTCGGAATCCATGTTCAAAAGGAATTCGGCGATTATCGTTTGTTCAGCAACCTGAAGCGGAAGGTAAATTTCAATTTTGTTCATCTCAGACTTATTGAGTTTTGCGCGAGTTCCGCTAGCCAAGTAAGGGAGAATGTTTTTATGAACCAAAGACAAGTATAGGAATCCCTGACTATAGCCAGACTTTGCTTTAAGGATATGTGCGTGATTATTTACCCAAATCTTTCCTGACATACGATACGCAATTGGCCGGTGGGTGTATTCGTCGAAGTATCCACCATCCTCGGCAATCAGAATCACGTCATCGTCAAGAACAAAGTCATTAACGTAATCAAGGACTCCGTTTGCGCCACAATATGGATAGGAACCCGGCATTTTTGCTCGCTGAGATTCATTCAAAGGTATTCGGACATGATCGAGACAATCCAAAACGTGCTTAAGCTGCCTTCTCTCCCATTTCCCACTGAATCCCGGTAGGCGAGTCCTGCCAGTGAGGAGTTGCTGCATGGCGGCCTTCTTGATCGCTCGCTTCTTTGCGATCAGTGCGTCCAGCGATTCGAGCGACTTGTCCACATCCGACAACGCCTCAACGATGGCGCGTTGTTCATGATCCAGCGGAACAGGTAGAGGGATTGTTTCAAAGTTTTCTTTTGGAAGATGAGCAATGCTTGTCCGAGTTGCGAAGTTCGTCAGAAAACCAGTAGTTGCCCAGAGTCGAAGCAAGAACATCATCAATAACGAGTTGTAGCCGCGAATTGGCCGAAGTCGGTGTAGAGCTTTTTGGTAGTAGCACTCTGGGATCGGATCGTTCCAAATTGCAGCGCGGCCTATCTCGCCACCTTCGCATACAAGCAGGTCACCACGTCGGAGAAGAAATCGATTTAATTCGACCGGAGTCAGCGAAACTGTTTCAATGGCGTCTACATTCACATGTCCCCACTGGATTGAACGATTACCAACGTACGGTTTCGATACTCCCTGATTTTTCGCTGCGTCGAGCATCTTGCCGAGTTGTACTCTGAACTCGGCGCCGACGGTCGAAATGCTCCAATCTTCCGGTACTAATCCCACTTCGGTGCGCTTGTACCCCACAGGCGTGTCTTCCTCTCTATGGCCGGCTACTTTGGAGTAGCCAATGTTGCCTGTTGGAGCCTCAATCATAGCAGCCGCAGCAAATTAGGCGTTTCCGGCGCAGGAGATTCCACAGACACTGTCTGTGGAATCTTTTTTGGCCGCTCGGATATTGCAGATAGTGTCTGAACAATTTGTCGGTTCGTTCGATGGAAGCGCCGGGTTACTTCGTGGGTTCGCTGGAACAGACCGACGAGCTGATCAAAATCGAAGGCTCTGCTCACAACGAAATTCCATCCCGTCACGCGAGCTCGATCCGGAGTTCGCGGCCAACCGCTTTGGCGGCGCGCGCAAGCATGCCGACGGTCACCCCCTCATTCTCAGGGTCAAGCAATCGGTCAAGCTGTGACCGGCTCGTGTGCAGGCGGCGCGCCATTTCCACTTTCGAGAGACCTTGCGTCTTCATGGCTTCTGATATCTGGAAGGCAAGCACGCGCTTTACGGCTTGCGCGGTAGTACTCTCATACGTGCCCTGTTCCTTCAGAAACTCTTCAAAATACTGCCCAAGATGGCCTTTTTCGATGTCTTCGGTCATGTCAAGCTCCTCATTCTTTTCGTTGCCAAATGGAGATCGGACTTGGGCGTTTTCCGGGACTTCTTGATAAAGCCATGAAGCAAAACCATGTGACCCGAGAAGACGCAGAACAAGACTCGTGCGGTCCTCTGGTCCGGCAAGTCCGTCCGAACTTCCCACAGTCCTTCGTGACCCGTCATCCTGCGGCATAAAGGCATTCCGATAGGCCACCCAAACTCAGCCGTTCGAATGTCGTCGCCAATGCGTTTCCTATCCGCGTCGGAAAGACCAAGCAGCCACATGCGAACGGGCATCCGGCCACTTTCGGTCGCGAAAAACCGCGCCGGTAAGCGCTTACCTTCATCCACGGCCTAACGTACCATATTTGGTGCATTTAGCGAAAGCGATAACTCTGCATTGCAGGTGTGGGAAGGAGAATTCACAATGCGATCCCCATCTTTTCCAGATGCCTTTCGACCTTGCGGCTGTAAATCTCAACGTCCCGTTCCAGGTCTGGGAGCGGTTTGGCGTAGCGTTCTTCAATTTGGGCAATGCGGGCCGCAAGGCGTTGAGCGACGTTCCGCAGTTCGAACTCGATTGCGGCTTGGATGGTGGCGAGCCATTTGTCTTCTACCACCAGACTCTTGATTTCCGCATCCGAAAGATAGGCGTAGCGTTCGAGCACGAGGGCATCGAGAACTGCTTGCGCGTCCTTTGCCGCCTTGGCCGCGTCGGCTTCCGCGGTAAGCAGCGTCAGGCATTTGTCGAGTAGCTTCTGTTCTTCTTCGCCGTCCGGTTCGGCGCGGATCGCCCGCAATCTGGCAGTTGCGCTGGCCTTGGTCAGTTTGCCCTTGTCGTTGAGGGCTTCTTCGAGCAGCCCATCTTCACCGGTGTGCTCCTCTGCGAACTCTTCCAACTCCCTTGATGCCGCGTCGCATTTCGTTCGCAATGATTCGATTTCGGTACTTTCCTCCGCGTAATAGCGGTTGACGACGAGTTCGGGCGGGATCAGGTCGAGCTTGTACTTACGGCGCTTGACGATGAGGTCGGGCGTTTCCTTGAGCTTGCGCCGCTTGTCTTCGACGATGCCGCGCGGCTTGGCGGCGTCGCGCCAGCCTTCGCCCACGATCAGATACACATCGTCCTGCATGGTTTCCTGCCAATAGTCCATCAGGCGCTGGTAGACATCGTAAGGGTCTATAAGCGGCGAATCCGCGAATTCGCTCAGTATTTCTTCGGACAACTCGGCGATGAGGAACTTTGGCACGGTCCCGGAATGGATTCCGCTCAGCCGGCCCCGATAAATTTCGCGCCAGTTATTGAACACTTCTGCGACACGCTTGGAAAATTTGCGGAATTCTTCGTGGCCGGGAATCGCCGTTTTCACTTCCTGAATGCCGATTCGCGCTTTGCTGTAGCCTTCCCGCCCGAAATCCTCGAACAGCGCTTCGCGAATCGACGGTAATACTGACCAGTATTCTCCGAGCGCTTCGATGTCCCGGTTCGGGATGCCGCCGCGCAGGTGGGCTTCGAGGTCGTGCAAGTCTTCGGGTTCGCTCGAATCGATGTAGCGCGGGATGTTCAAGTTGCAGTCGTTGGCCTCGCTTGTGATTTCCGCCACCGGAACCATGCGCGAGTAACGGGGAACTTCTATTTGTTCGGTGAACACATCGACGATGCGGTGGATGTCCTGTTCGCGTAGGCGGTTCTTGTTGCCGTCCTTGATGAATCCGCGGCTCGCGTCGATCATGAAAACGCCGCCGCGAAGCGAGGCGCCTTCCTTGTCGATGACGATGATGCAGGCAGGGATGCCGGTGCCATAGAACAGGTTGGCGGGAAGGCCGATGATGCCTTTGATCAAGCCGCGCTGGATGAGATTGCGACGGATTTCAGCTTCGCGGTTGCCGCGAAACAGTACGCCGTGGGGCAGGATTATCGCGCCTTTGCCGCGGCTTTTGAGCGATGTTATGAGGTGGAGCAGGAAGGCGTAGTCGCCATTCTTGGCGGGTGGCGCGCCGTATTCGAAGCGATTGAACTCGTCGTGGTCCGGGTCAAAACCAGTGGACCAGGACTTGAAGGAAAACGGCGGATTTGCGACGGCGAAATCATGAGTCTTGAGGCTGCCGTTCTCATTTCTGAAGTAGGGGTCGGAAAGCGTATTGTCGCGCCAAATCTCGGCGGTCTCCTGACCATGCAGGATGAGATTCATTCGGGCCAGGGACCAGGTGGCGTTGTCCATTTCCTGTCCGTAGACCGAGATTCCGTTCGGCGCTTCGTCAACGGCCTTCAACAAAAGGGAGCCCGAACCGCAGGTGGGATCGTAAATCGTTTGGTCCTGGCGCGTTTCAGGACCGATGCCAACAACCTTCGCGATGATCCGGGAGACTTCGGCGGGGGTGTAGAACTGCCCCTTGCTTTTGCCCGATTCGGTGGCGAAATGCATCATCAGGTATTCATAGGCGTCGCCGAGCAGGTCGTCGCCACCGGCGCGGTTGGCGCTGAAATCGAGATCTTCGAAGATGCCGACGAGCTTGGACAAGCGATCCTGCATCGCCTTGCCCGAGCCCAGTTTGCTTTCGTCGTTGAAGTCGGCTTGATCGATTACGCCTTTGAGATCGTTGGCTTCCGCGAGCCTGCCGATGATCTTGTTGATCCTGTCGCCAATTTCCTTGTGACCTTTGAGTTCGACCATATCGACGAAGCCGCCGCCTTCCGGCACTTCGATCAGCGCGTCGCGGTCGCTTTCGTGCTTGTCCGTGACGTACTTCATGAACAGCAGCGTCAGCACGTAATCCTTGTACTGCGAAGCGTCCATGCCGCCGCGCAGTTCGTCGCAACTCTGCCAGAGCGAAGAATAAAGCTGAGATTTCTTGAGCGCCATGTTCTGTTTCAGCCGGTGACCGCGTTGAGAATTTCACTCGGATGGATGGCCGGCAGCCTGCCGTTTCCGTCTTTCGTGCTCATGTATGTTCTCGCACTTCGCATTTGCGCTTCCCGATTCGCAACCGATTCAGTAAATACGTCCTTGTGGCTCCGCATCATGGCGCAACCTTTGTGCTACACGCAATTAGTGTCAGGCGCCAACCGCAAGCGATTCCAGGCGGCCCAGCCAGCCGTTGAACACGGGACACATCGAACGCATCTGTTCAATCCCGATCGACCGTGCGATGGCGATGCCCGTGCTCGTTTTCTTGAAACGGTCGTAAAGCCGTGCGATGCGCGTGGATGGCGCCGTATGTGGGGAATTGTCGATCGCCTCGGGTTCGCCGCATTCTTCAATGATCGCGTCTATGCGTTTACGGTCTACTTCGAGAGCGTTCGCCAAACTGTCGGGTTTACTGAAAAGCAGCGCTTCAAACTCGTGGACCGAAACATGCGGCACGAAACGGGCGTTTGAGCGGTAGTCCGCCAACTCGGCGTCGATGGCTTCCTGAGTCGCCGCGCCAATTACGGAAGCAATATCGCTCGGCTTTGTGTGCGCTTGCGCGGCATCGAGTCCCGGCCAATCGCCGCCAATGCCGTAGTAGTCAACCATTAGCGACACATAGGTGTCGTTTCGCTGCTTCAAGTGCCGGGCAATGTCATTCTTTGCCCGCACGAAGCGCACGTCGCCGCCTTTCTGGCCCGGCTTGTCCAATTGGACGGGTGTCAGGTAGACACCCCGCAATCCCATGTGGGGCGCAAGAAGTCGTTTGATGAAAAGCTGTTCCGTCCGGCCTTCGGTCAAAACGACGACTTCCGCATAACTACTCATTCGTCGTGCCTCCCTGGATGACATTCTTGGTCCAGAGTTGGCCGACGGAATATTCTTTCAGCCATTGATCGTAATCAGCGCGTTCGAGCCGCTCGAACGTGGATTGCCCGTTCCTGCGGTTGACCACTATGACGTCTTCGATTGCGAACTGGTCCAGCAGGAGCGGCGATTGTGTCGCAACAACGATTTGCGTCCGTTTCGCCGCATCCTGGATGAGTTCGCTCAAAATCCCGATGGCTTCCGGGTGGAGTCCCAACTCAGGTTCGTCGATAATGATCATCGACGGTGGCGACGGTTGAAGTAGCGCGGTGGCCAAGCAGATAAAGCGGATTGAACCGTCCGAGAGGTGGAAGGGCTGCATGGGAAAGTCGGACCCCTTTTGTTGCCAACTCAAAGCTACTTTGTTGGCTTCTCCAAGTTTATGCACATCGAGTCGGAAGTCATCAAAGAATGGTATGACCAACCGAACTGAGTTCAATATCTCTTTGTAGCAGTTCGAGTCCCAGTGATCTTGTTTTAAGTGAAAAAGAAAAGGGGCGATATTTGACGCGTCAGATCGAAGGCGCTGGCAATCCTCGATGATTTCATAACGACGCATTGGAGTATTCGCGCTTGTATCGTGAAAATGATAGATCATCCAATTTGAGATTGACTCATATACAAAATACCCAACTCCATTCCAATTCCCATCTGCCGATTTTTCATCCTTCTCATCCCGAAGGCGGCTTTCCTCTGCGGCTGGACCATAAGATCTAGGACTCGTAGTCACATATTCACGCTCTTCGGATAGAAGAAATTTCCGGCCATCGGCAGTCGGAGTGGCCTCGAATCTATATATGTTCGAGCCTATGGGAAAATCGCTATGGGAAGTAAAAACGAATTCCGCGCTGATGACGGAAGTGACTTTCGGACCGTTGAAAAGGAATCCGTCCGCTCCATTGTGCGCAAGAACAAACTTGCTGAAATTCTTTTCAGCCATTGCCGCAAGCATTCGAAACAACTCGATTAGATTGCTTTTTCCCGCACCATTTGCTCCCACAATTACGTTCAAGTCATTAAACTGAAAGTCTTTCAGTTCGCGAATCGATTTGAATCCTTGGACACTGAGTTTATCAAGCGCGCCTTTCATTGCGATTCCTCCACGTTCCACGTCATACGCATGAAATCCTCCTGTCGCGATACCCATCTTTCGAATGCAGACCCGATTCGACTCGCGAATTGTTCAAAATCGCCGTGTCGGCTCACCGAATCGCGCAATTCGTCGCAGCTTCGCCGGAGCGAGGAATAGAGTTGGGATTCTCTGAGCGCCACGTTCCGCTTCAGCAAGCGGCTGAATCAATGTGGCTCAAGCATGGCTCAAGCCGCATTCAATGGTCAAACATTGCCCGCAAGCGACTGGTCGATAGAGAAATCACGGTCGCCGATGGGGAGTTCGCGGACTCGCTGGCCGGTGAGGATGTAGATCGCGTTGGCGACTGCGGCGGCCACGGGCGGCGTTGCCGGTTCGCCGAGGCCTCCCAACGCGTTGCCGGACTCGACCAGGTGTACGACGATTTCCGGCGAGTCGGCCATGCGCAACATCTCGTAATCCGGGAAATTGCCTTGCACGACGCGGCCGTCCTCGATGGTGATCGCGCCATACAGCGCCGCGGTCAATCCGAAGATGATGCCGCTTTCGATCTGGGCCTCGGCGGTGTCGGGATTTACCACCCAGCCGCAGTCCATCGCGCAGGTTACCTTGTGCACAACCGGCCGGCCGTCGCCGCCGATCGAGACTTCGGCGACCTGGGCGGCGATGCTGCCGAAACTTTCCTGGACGGCGATGCCGAGGGCGCGGCCCTCGGGCAACCCGCTGCCGTATCCCGCCGACTCGGCCGCGACTTGCAGCACGTTGCGATGGCGCGGGTGATCCTGCAGGAGTTCCATTCGCAACTGGTAGGGATTGGTTCCCCCGCGATGGGCGATCTCGTCGATGAAGGACTCGATGAAGAAAGTCTGCTGCGAATGATCGACGCTGCGCCAGGAGGCGATCGGCACATGGGTCTCCACATCGACTACGCGAATCGACTGGTTGGGAATGCCGTACGGAATATGCGCTGCGCCAGGAACCTGGATCGGGCCCGTGAATCGGTTATGCCAGGCCGTCACGCGTCCTTCGGCGTCGAACGCCGCCTTGAAGTTGCTGTGTACGGCGGGCCGGTAGTAATCCTGGCGCATGTCTTCCTCGCGAGTGAGGATCGTTTTCACCGGCGCGTCAAATTGCTTCGCGACTTCCTGGGCAATCAGCGTGGCGTGATCGATCACGTTCCAGGTGAAAGGCAGGCGCCGGCCGAAGCCGCCGCCGAGATAGCTGTGGTGGAATGTGACATTGTCCTCGCTCAGACCCGCAACTCGGGCAACCCGGCTCTTGATGCCAAGGGCGTCCTGGGTGCTCGTCCAGAGATCGGCCCGGTCGCCCTGGATATGCACCGTGCAATTCATGGGCTCCATGGCGGCGTGGGCGAGATAGGGCACCCGGTAGCTCGCCTCGAACACGTCTTGCGCGTCTTCCAGCGCGGCATCGGCGTCGCCGCTCTCGAAATCCCGCGATCCGTTGCTCTCCGCCAGCGCCCGGTCGAATCTTTCCGCGAGCACCGCGCTTGAGACGCTGTCGTTTTCGGTCGGCGCGAATTCGGCCTCGACCAGTTCGAGCGCCTGTTTCGCGCGCCAGTAATTGTCGGCGACCACGGCATAGCCATCTTCGAGTTCGACCACCTTGCGCACGCCGCGTTGAGCGAGCGCCTCTTCGGCGTTCACCGAGGCCAGTCTGGCGCCGAACACCGGCGCCAGCCGCAAGGCGGCGTACAACATGTCCCCGCTATGGGCGTCGATGCCGTAGGGCGCGCTGCCGTCGACCTTGGCCGGAATGTCGCGCCGCGAAATCGCCCTGCCCATGATGTTGAACTGCGAGCGGTCCTTGAGCACGGGATTTGCCGGCGGCTCTAGCCGGGCGGCGCCATCGGCCAATTCGCCATAGGCGATCGAGCGGCCGCTGGCGGAGTGAATCACGTGGCTCGATTCGGTTGCGCATTCCTCCGCCGCAACGCTCCAGCGTTCGGCCGCGCATTCGAGCAGCATCCGCCGCGCCGCCGCGCCGGCCGCGCGCATGCTGTTCTCGCCGGTATAGCGCACCGAGGAACTGCCGCCGGTGATTTGTATGTTGACGATCTGCGCCGCGGGAAGCGCGGCGAAATTGACCAGTCCCATGAGGAATTCCGGCAGCAACTCCTCGCCGAAACCGGCGACCACGGCTTCGTTGGCGAACAGGTCGGTGGCGGGGGCCTGTTCGACATCGACGAGTTCCCAGGCCGCGTCGAGTTCGTCGGCGGCCATCATCGCCAGGGAAGTGTGCACGCCCTGGCCCATTTCCGCATGGGGCACGTAAATCGTTACCCGGTTATCGGGCTGCAGCCTGATCCAGGAGGTGACGAAGCGGTCGCCGCCCGAGGCGAGCGTGTCGTTGGCGCGCCGGTGGCGGCTCGGACGGGTGGCCGCGTAGCCGATCAGCACGCCGCCGCCGGCGACGGCGGAGACGAGGAGGAACTTGCGCCGGCTCAGTTTCGGTTGTTTCATCATAGTCTCCTTATCGAATGCTTGTGGGCACCCTTACGCCGGTCCGGGCGCCGAGCACAGCTCGGCGGCGCTCAGGCTGCGCACGAAGCTGTCGCTTCGTAATCGCTTGCCCTCGCCCTATGCGCTCGCCAGGGCGCGAATGGCCTTGCGCACCCGCGGGTAGGAGCCGCAACGGCAGATATTGGTGATGCCGGCGTCGATTTCCTCGTCGGTGGGCGAGGGATTGCGCGCGAGCAAGGCGGTAGCCGCCATGATCATGCCCGACTGGCAATAGCCGCATTGGGGCACCTGGTGATCGATCCACGCCTGTTGCACCGGGCTCAGGTCATTGGCGCCGCCGGCAACTTGAGCAAGTCCTTCGATGGTCGTAATGCCACGCCCTTCGACCGCGCTTACCGGCGTGACGCAACTGCGCAACGCATTGCCGTCGACATGCACCGTGCAGGCGCCGCAATTGCCGATGCCGCAGCCGAAATTGGTTCCGGTCATGCCGAGTTCGTCGCGCAATACCCAAAGCAGGGGCATTTCGGGTTCTATGTCGAGTTCCCGAAGCTCTCCGTTCAATCTGATCGTCGCCACCGGTTTTCCTCCTGTGTGTCGACCGGGAAGGATAATGGAAGCACGAGCCGGATTCTAGCGACAGCGGGACGGATGTCGTGGATAATGCGCCCGAAACGGAAATGGCGGGGACACGCGATGAATTGGAAAATTCTCGGCTCCGAGGCGGTGGG
>JANQSV010000149.1 GCA_028279115.1 Pseudomonadales bacterium | reverse complement strand
GAGGTCGTTTTCCTCCTCGTCTTCTCTGGATTCGTCTTCTTCAGAGTCCCGTTCCCGTTCTGCCGCCTCTTGTCTCGCACGTTCTCTTGCCTCTGCTGCTTTCTTTCGTTCTTCAGCTCGGCGATCGCCGGCTCGCACGCAGTCCGATACCACAGCGTTGGCTGTTGATTCCGCTATGTTAACCGCAGCATTGAAAGTGTTGAGGATCGTTTCCATTTCAGACGCATATACGTCGTCAGCATCCTCATCCCCTCTTGCTTTATTTTGTATATATTTAGTGCGAGCGAAATCCACGCGAATATGGAATTGGTCAAGCAAAGGTTGGTCTTTGTCATCGGTAATATCCTTGTGTTTTCGGTTGTGTTTCCCGACATGGTGTCGGGCCGTTACATAACCGCACACGTACCTGTGACGTTCTCGCCTATTCGCCGGGTCGGATGATCAGTCTAACCCTTGCATAGCTATTGTATTCAGCAAGCGACCCGACTCGAATCGAATCGGGTGCGTGCTTGGTTGTGTGCTGCTGGCGCTATCGCAGGCGATTAGCGATTGTCAACCGCTGTGTGCGGGTTCAGCACATGTGAGACTGAGAAGGACTGTCCTTGTTTTTTTGAAGATACTCGTCGGGGGTTATGAAGTAGAGCGCCTGATGCGGTCGGGCCTGGTGATAGAAGCGTCGATAGTCGGCGAGGGCGCGATTGGCGGCTTCGACGGTGAAGTCGCCGTCGTACCGGTTTCAGAACTCGACGCGGGTGGTGTCGTTGGCGCGTTCGACGCAGCCATTGAGTTGGGGCCGTTTCGGGGGTAGGACGAAGAGCGGGATTTTCAGGTCTTTGCAGGCCTGTTCGAAGTCGGCGCGGAACTCGCTGCCGCCGTCGACCTGGGCGGAGACGAGGGGGAAACGGGAGTTGCGCGCGGACGGTTTCGAGGAAGCGTTTGGCGTTGCGTGCGGTGGCGCGGCTGAAGACCTGGACGATCATCTGCTTGCCGGTGGGGAAGACGGCCTTGAACTCCTTCAGTTGCTTGCTGTCGCGGGAGGCGGACAGGTGATCGATCTGGACGAGTTCGCCGGGCCGTTGGGGCCTTTGTTTCCGGGGCAGGCGCCGAGGAGTGGGCCTTCAGGAAGACCCATGATCGCAGCTTATAGCAAAAGTTAAACAGAGAAGCCTACAGGAGTGTATTTACGGCGTCCGCTGAACACGGCCCGCCAGACAGCGACGGTTCGAAGCCACAAACCGGGGCGAACTGGAATTCGGCGGGTTCATTCGGTATAAATGTCGGCTTGACTGCCGACCGCCTTTTGCCTGGTGCGCCCCGGGCTTCTGGATCGAGGTTCTACCTTGGATAATTTTCTGCTGGGCCTGAGCGCTTTTTTCGAGCGTCTCCCCGATCGGGTGCTGGGCGCGCGCAATTTTGTGTTCACCGGAGTCGTGGTGATCTCCGTTCTGATGTTTTGGGGAATATTCACCCGCACCGAGTTGGACTTGACCACGGAGGCCTATCTCGACGAGACCGACCCCGCCATTGCGGCCCTCGATGAGTACCGGCGCCAATTCGGCAGCGACGATTCGGTCCTGCTCGTCTACCGGGCGCTCGACGGAGATGTGTTTTCCCGCGAATCGCTGACAGCGGTTCAGCAGCTTACCGACGACTTGCGCAACTGGCAGAATCTTGACCCGGCCGACTTTCCGGCTGAAATCAGCAACGTGCCGGTGGATTTCAACGAACTCAACCATATTCGCAGGGTGCAGTCGGTAGCCAACGTCCGCTTCCAGCGCAATGAAGGCGATACCTTGCTGTCGCTGCGGCTGGTGCCGGCGGAACTGCCCGAATCCGATGCGGAACTGGCGCAGATCAAGGCTCGCGCCCTGGCCCAGGAAGACCTCGTCGGCATGATGTACTCGGCGAACGCCGAATACGGCATGCTCATGATCCAGACCGATTTCGGCATGCAGCCGATTGCGGATTACGTGCCCGCGGTCGACGCGCCCGATATCTCGCTCGACGCGAGCTTCGATTTTTTCGGCGACGGATTCCTCGAACTCGATTTCGACGAGGAAGCCGAGATCGCGGAGGTAGATTTCGAACCGGTCGACGTTTTTTCCTATTCCGCCTTTCACGTCGCCACCACGGCGATCTGGCAGCAATACGAAGACCGTCTCGAGTATTACCCCGTCGGCGCCCCGCCGACCATGGCCTTCATGCTCGATACCGTCAATCAGTTGTACGTGCTCGGCATACTCATGGTGCTGATCTTCGTCATGCTGCTATGGATCCTGTTTCGATCGTTCAGCGCCGTGCTCTGGCCCATACTCACGATCGCCCTCAGCGTGGCCTGGACCTGGGGAGTGACGGTCTGGCTGGGCATAGAGATTTCGACATTCATTTCGCTCACGGTACTGCTGATATTCGCGGTGGGCATTGCCGACTGCGTGCACGTGATGAACGCGTATTTCTCCTACCGCCGCGAGGGGGAAGAGCACTATCGCGCGATTTCCCGCTCGTTCGGGCGCACGGGACTCGCGCTGCTGGTCACCACCCTGACCACTTCGGCGGGAGTGCTGGCGCTTACCAGTTCGGAACTGCTGCCGATGCAGGTGTTCGGTTTCATGTCCGCCGCCGGCGTCGTGCTGGCCTTTCTCTTCACCGTCATATTGCTGCCGATCCTGCTCGACATATGGCATCCGGGCTTTCCGGGGCACGAAAAGCTGTCGATTCCCGACCGTCTCGCGCGCATATGGAATGGACTCAGGCGCAACCGGAAGATCGCGCTTATCGCCATCTATGCAATCCTGCTGTACGCTGGCCTAGGCTTCGGCGTGGGCAGTTACATCCTGTTCATCAGCTTTCTCACTTATGCCGTGGTGAACTGGCATCAGCAGATTCTGCAAGTCGTTCCCTATATCGTCGCGCGCCGGCCCTGGCAGATAGTGATTGTGTTCGCCGGCATTTTCGGAATTTGCGTGTATGGCGCGACCCGCGTCGAGATCGACACCAATATTTCCGAACTGGTCAAAGAAGATCATCCGCTGCGCCAAGCTTACGAGGTCGTCGACGCGAACATGGCCGGTTCCCAGAGCATGGTCATCGTGATCGATACCAATGTCGACGAAGGCATGCTCGACCCGCGCATATTGCAGGCGGTGGATGAGCTGGAGGGCCGTATTCTCGAATCCCAGGCCGAGCACCTGACCCGCACGTATTCGCTGGTGAACGTCGTGAAGGACACCAACGAGGTCATGAACGACGGCGACCCGGATTTTTATCGCGTGCCGGAAACGCGGCAGATGGTTTCCCAGTTGCTCTACCTGTTCAACAGCGCCAATCCCGAAGACCGCCGCGCGCTGGTCTCGGACGATTACAGCAAGGCCCAGGTCACGCTCAATATCCGAAATTCGAGCACCAACGAGTACCAGGGCTTTTTCGATGATATCGGCGATGAAATCGAAGCCAGCTTCGCGCATTTACGCAACGATTTTCCCGAGATGGAAATCAATCTGACCGGCAGCATGGCCCTGCTGTGGCGCATGTCGGATGAAATATCGAGATCCCAGGTCGAGAGCTTCGCCATCGCTCTCGCGGTCATCAGCGTAATGCTGATCGTCACCCTCGGTTCGCTGCAAGGCGGCCTGATCGCGATGATTCCCAATCTGATTCCCGCCTTTCTCGGCTTCGGACTGATGGGGCTTTTCGGCATTCCGCTCGACACCGACACGCTGCTCATCGCGCCGGTTATCATCGGCATCGCCGTGGACGACACGATCCATTTCATGACGCACTATCGGGTGCAACTGATCAAGACCGGCAGCATCAGCGAATCCCTGCGCCTGACGATCAATCACGTGGGCCAGGCGGTGATGTTCACCACGATGGTGCTCGGGCTCGGTTTCATGCTGCTCAGTTTTTCCGACTATCTCGGCATGGCGAGAATGGGATTTTTCGGCTCACTCGCGATCATCATGGCCCTGGCTTGCGACCTGTTTCTGATTCCGGCGTTGATCATGATTTTCAAGCCGACTTTCGGCGTCAAGAACGCCGACCGGCGGATCACTTTCCTGGAGAGCCCGGCATGAATGCCCGTGTCATCGCATTGTTCGCCCTGCTCGCCGCGGTCTGGCCGCTTGCGGCCCTCGCCCAGCCGGAATCGTCCGCTACAGCGCCTGCAACGGCTTTTCCCGATGGCCGCGAAATCATGGAACAGGTGGAGGAATACCAGCGGGCGACTTCCGATTCGGCATTCAACCGCATGCAGCTTTCGACTTGCCGATTCGGTGTCAGCGAAAACCGCATTACCTGCGCGGAACGCCCCCGGGTCAAGGCGCTGGAATCGGTCGGCAAGAATTACGGCCCCGAGGGTCTCGACAGCCGCGCCGTCACCATCGTGCTCGAACCCGCCGACGAGCGCGGCATCGGTTTGCTCAGTTACGTCTATGACGATGCCGGCCGGCAAAACGAATCCTGGATCTATCTTTCCGCGCTCGGGCGCGTCAAGCGCATCGCCAGCGGCAATTCCGACGAGGAATCCGAAGCCGCCTCGCTGTTCGGCTCCGAATTCACCACCGAGGACATGGACACCGGCAAGCTCGATCAATACGAGATCACCGTATTGGAAGAGTCCACCGAGGGCGGTCGGGAAGTCTGGGCGATCGAACTCGCACCCAACGAGGAACGCGTCAGGGAAACGCGTTACGGCCGCATCGTCAATTACATCGACAAGGAACGTCATGTCGCCTTGCGGACCGACCTGTACGATCACTACGGCAATGAAATCAAGCGGATGCTTGCGTCCCGGGTGGAATTGCTCGACGGCATCTGGATGGCGAGGTCGGTGACGATGATGAATCTGATCACCAACCGGCTGTCGAATATGGCGGTTCTCGAGATTTATACCGGCATCGATGTCGATGACGAAGTTCTCACGCAGCGAACACTTACCGATGCCGCCTTCCGGGAAACCCAACTGCAGTCGATTCGCGACCAGGTTGAATAGAGCTTTTCCCATTGTCATTCTGCGCGGAGCGAAGCGGAGTCGCGGAATCTCGTCGGGTTTTGCGCCAGACCGCCGAGATTCCGCGACTTCGCGCGGAATGACAGTGGGGGCACGAACTCCCGGGCGTGGTTGGTGGAATGCTCTGCTGCTATGCCTGCTGCCCCTGTCAGCATTGGCTCAACCCGCCGACGATCCGGCGCCTGCCGACGAGTTTGAGCTCGATCTCGGTTTTGACGATGAACTGTTCGCCGATGCTTTCGAGGAAGACGAAGACGAGCGGGAAGAGTCCTGGCTCGACGATTTCACGATTCGCATCAGCCAGCAGGTTTTTGGACAGGTAAACCGGCACACGCTCGAACTGCTGCCGGGCTTCAGTTTTCCGCGCGAGCCGACGATCGAGAGCAACCGGCTCGGGGTGAATATCCGCTATCAGAATCTGTTTGCCAATGGCTGGCTGCTGCAGGCCAGCGGCCAGTCGCGAATTTACTGGAACGAGGACTACGAATACATCGCCAACGGCGACAGGATCGAAGAAGAATCACGAATCAACGAGTTTTTCGTCCAGCGCAGTTTCGGGGCGCATAGCATCAAGTTGGGCAACCAGACCGTGGTCTGGGGTGAAACGGTCGGCAATTCGGTGCTCGATGTGATCAACATTGCCGAATTCCGCGATTTCACGATCATCGACATCGAGGACGCCCGCCTGAACCAGCCCATGCTGGTCTGGGACTACTTCTCGGAAAACTCGGGCAGCTTTTCCACCTTCCTCACTCTATATCCTGAATTCAACCCGGCACCGGTAAGAGGCAGTCCGCTGTTTTTCGATCCCGGCTACCACCTGCCGGATTTCGAACGAAACGGGGACATCCTGTTCGAGTTGGGCAGCCAGTGGCGTTACTCGATCGAGCGCAGCGATTTCGCCGTGATGGCGGCTTACCTGATCGAGAACCAGTTGCGCTGGGAGCCGCCGCGGCCCGGCACCCGCGGCTCCCTGGCGAAGAAGAACGACTTCGTGCTGCTCGGCTTCAGCGCCAATCGCGCCATCGGCGACATGTTGTTCAATTTCGACCTGGCTTACAGCCACGGCATCCTGGCCAACAGTTTCAGCCTGCCGGGCACAATGGGTCTTTCGGTGCCGGTCGATCTGGAAAAGAACCAGATCGGCGCCTCCTTCGGCCTCGAATACAGCATCGGCAACGAACAGAACGTCAGTTTCGGCGTCGCGGCGCAAAAACTGCTCGATCTGAACGAGGGATTGCCCGCGGGCCCACTATTGCGGAACGACGACTTCTTCGGCAATTGGCTGGTGCGTTGCAGCAACAGTCTGCTCGATGGCGACCTGGTGCTTTCTTCTACGATCTTCGGCGACCTGGAAGGGGATTCCCTGCTCGGGCAATTCGGAGCCGATTACACGATCGACGACAACTGGTCGCTCGGCAGCCAGATCGTCGCCATCAGCGGCAAGATACCTTCGCCGATGGTGTTCTTCGACGAAGACGTGCGCCTCGGCGCCACGATCAGTTTCTCATTCTGAGGTAGTGGTTACCGGCGACCGCTTCGAGGCCAAGGCTTCCGCGAGCCGCTCTTCGGCGCAGGCATCGGGGGGAATGCCGATTCGCAGATGACGCCGTGACCAGGCGAAACGGCGTACGTAAATTCCGCGGTCGGCCAAATGCGTCCAGACCTGGTGGGCGTCTTCGGTTTCCACGTATTGAAACAGGTCCGTGCCGCCCACTACGCGACAATGGCCTTGTTCCAGCAAGTTTCGCAACCTTCGCGCGGCCGCGGCAAGTCGGGTGCGCGTCTGCGTTTGCCAGGAGATATCCGAATAGGCGGCAGCGCCGATGGATAGCGCCGGCGCCGATACGCACCAAAATCCCAGCCTTTCAGCCATCGCCTGGCGCAGTCCGGCAGGGGCCAGCAGTGCGCCAAGACGCAGTCCGGCCAAACCGAAGAATTTGCCGATGGATCGAAGTACGAGCAAGTTGCCGCTGCCGGCGATGGGGGCAAGGCTCAGTTCCGGTTCGAGATCGGCGAAAGCTTCGTCGACAATCAGCCAGCCGCCGCGCCTGGTCAAGCGGTCCAGCGCTGCGGTCAGTTCAGCTCGTTCGAAGCGCCTGCCGTCGGGATTGTTCGGATTGCAGATCACCACGGCATCCGCCGCGGCCGCCTCGGTGAGCGGATCGCCGGTTTCGACCAGCTCGCAATCCACTTGCTTCCAGACATCCGCGTGATCGCCGTAGCTTGGCGCCAGGATGACGACGCGCCGAGGTTTCAGCCATGGTTTCATAACGCTCGGCAACAGTCGGATCAGCAGTTCGCTGCCGGGCGCAGCCAGCACGGTCTCGTGCCGGGCGCCGAAAGCCGCCGCCATGGCCGCGGTGCAAGCGGCGAGGTCCGTTGTTGCGGGAAGTCGGCTCAGACTTCTGAAATGGGTTTCCCGAGCGGGCCAGGGCCATGGATTGATTCCCGTTGAAAGGTCAATCCAGGGCTCGGGCGCATCAGGGAATCGGCGGCGCATCGAACTTAATTCCCCCCCATGCCTATCGGGATCCCCCCCATGTCTGTCGGTGACGTTCATTGCGTGAGTTCCGGCAGCGCGGCAGCGCACAAGAGCGTGCAACCCAGCAACATCGCCTTGCGGTACAGCGCCAATGCGGTTCGCAGATCGGCTTGGTCCGGCAATCTGGCGTCTGCATTGAGCCAGGGCTCGTTTGAGTTGGTTTCGCCATAAGCGCGCGGTCCCGACAATCTGATGCCGAGCGCACCTGCCGCCGCGCTTTCCGGCCAGCCAGCATTAGGCGAACGATGCCGGCTCGCATCGCGCCACATTACGCGAAAGGCCGCGGCCCCAAGGCTCGCCGCGGCAACAAGCAGCGCCGTCAGCCGCGCCGGTACGAAATTCGCGACGTCATCCAGGCGGGCGGCGAATCCGCCGAATGCCGCATAGCGCGCGTTGCAATGGCCGAGCATCGAATCCAGGGTGTTGATCGCCTTGTAGGCCGCGAGGCCGGGAAGACCGAGAAGCGCGCCCCAGAACAAGGGCGCGACCACGCCGTCGGAAGCGTTTTCGAACAGACTCTCGATGGAGGCGCTCGTGATCGTCTCCGGCGAAAGCCGCTGCGTATCGCGGCCCACTATCTTTCCCGCCGCGGCGCGCGCTGCGTCCAGATCTTTCGCGACAAGAGAATCGCGTACCGCGGCGACATGTTCGTGGAGACTGCGACTGCAGATCAGGCTCGAAGCGACCGCCGCCTCGACCCAGAAGCCCGCGAGAGACGCAGGCATGAGCAGGGATACACACATTCCGGTTACGCCGGCAAGCGCAACAATCAAAATCGTGGTCGACATACCCAAACCGTAGCGAAGTACGTCTCCAAGTTCCGCTCTGTTCAACCGCATTTCCAGGCCACCGATGATGTTGCCCAGCCAGACCACCGGATGCCTGATTCGCCGGTAAAGCCAATCCGGGTACCCGAACAGGATTTCGATCGCCCAGGCCGCGAGCATGAGATCCGCCCCGCCCGGGAAACTGTTCATACCGGGGAGCTCTTTAGCAAGCCGGGCCGTGTTGCGCATCCCAGCAAGGCTTCGACGTCAAGAGCCCTTTCCACTCCGTCAGCCAATTCGTCGAGCGAGCGCTCAACCGCTGCCGGGTAGTCGAGCGTAGCGCTCGCCTCGGCGCCGCACCGGCGCAGCCACGCGCGTCGAAACTCATTGTTCGCGAATACGCCATGCAGATAGCTGCCCTGAACCAGGCCGTCCGCGGAAATCGCACCATCCGCACGCCCATCGATATCGAACATCGGACGTGCGGTATCACTGCCGCGGGTTCGGCCGACATGGATCTCGTATCCGCTCACCGGGAGTCCCGTTCGAACGCAATTTCCCTCAACGGAGCGCACGGTCTTGTTCGCGGTCATCTCCGTGCGCACATCGAGCAGACCGAGTCCGGGGCATTCGCCGGGAGGACCGTCGATTCCTTCGCGGTCGACAATGCTTGTGCCCAGCATCTGGAAACCGCCGCAAAGCCCAAGTACGCGTCCGCCGGCGCGCGCATGCGCGAGGATGTCGTGGTCCCATCCCTGAGCGCGCAGGAATGACAGGTCGCCCAGGGTTGACTTGGAACCGAACAGTACTATTACGTCGGCATCCCTGGGCAGCGGTCTTCCCGGGGGCGCCCAGCGGAAATCCACGCCCGGCTCCATTTTCAGCGGGTCGGCATCGTCGAAGTTCGCGATTCTGGATAGCATGGGCGCCACGACGCGCAAGCCGTCCCCGGCATCGCGGCGGCCGCCTTGCAATACGACTGCGTCTTCAGCGGGCAGACTCGCGACGCAGGTCAGCCAGGGAATTACGCCGAAACACCGCCATCCCGTGCGCGATTCGATAGCGGCGACGCCCGCATCGAACAGACTGGGGTCGCCGCGAAATTTGTTGACCAGGAAACCCCGAATCATGCCGGCGTCTTCTGGCGACAACACGGCTTGCGTGCCGACAATGCCGGCAATCACGCCGCCCTTGTCGATGTCGCCGATCAAGACTGCCGGAACCCCCGCTGCGCAAGCGAAACCCATATTGGCGATATCGCCGTCGCGCAGATTTATTTCCGCCGGGCTTCCGGCGCCCTCAACGAATATGAGTTCATGGGACTCCGTCAGCCGTTTGAAGCTCAGCAGCACTTCATCCATGATTTCGCTGCGCCTTTTCATGTAGTCCGCCGCGTTCAAGGTATCGAAGACCTTGCCCCGGACGACGACCTGCGCCCCGCGGTTCGTCTCCGGCTTCAGCAGAACCGGATTGAAGTCCACTTCCGGCGCAAGTCCGGCGGCCTGGGCTTGCAGCGCCTGGGCGCGGCCGATTTCGCCTCCGGCACAGGCCGCCGCGTTATTCGACATGTTCTGGGGTTTGAAGGGAGCTACCTTCAGTCCCCGCCGGCGCGCGATACGGCATAGCGCTGCAACGACCACGGACTTTCCGACATCGGAGCCCGTGCCCTGGATCATCAGCGCTTTGGCTGGCATTGCCGAAGTCAACGGCTAAGCTGCCACGGGCCGGCAGACGCTCATAGCGGCCCCTCCAGATCTACGCGATCCCCTTCGACGCGCCCGCGAACGCCATAGATCTCGCCCAGCCGGGAAGCGTCAAGCGTCGCGGAACGCGGTCCGTCCGCGACGACGCGGCCCTCCTTCATCCAGATGAGCCGGTCGGCAAAGCGTGCGGCCAGCGACACATCGTGCAGGACGACCAATGCGCCCGCGCCGGACAGTACATGGTCGCGAATCAATTCCATGATTTTGAACTTGTGCCGGGGATCGAGCGAGGCCACCGGTTCGTCCGCGAACAGCAAGGGCGCCTCGGTGGCAAAGGCTCGTGCGCAATGCATCCGCGCCAGTTCGCCGCCGGACAAGGTGTCGGCGCGTCGCCCGGCCAACTCCAGCAGGTCGCAAGAGGCCAGCGCAGAATGCACTGCCCCGGCGTCCCCGGCGTCAAGCCGGCCGGGAGCGCAGCCCCAGGCGTAGCGGCCGAGACTGACCACATCGCGCACCGGACTTGGCCAGGCCAGCGGACGCCGCTGGGGCAGGTAGGAGAGCTTTCGCGCCCGCTGTATCGGATCGAGTTCGGCCAGCGTCTGTCCTTGCAGCCGCACGTTTCCCGAGGCGTTTTCCGCGAGACCCAGAATTCCGCGCAGCAGGCTGGTCTTTCCGGCGCCGTTGGGACCGAGCAGCGCCGTGAATTCGCCGGACCGCAAACTGAAGGACGCGTTTTCCACCAGCAACTTGCCGCCCGCTCGCACACACAGGTTCTCAACAGTCAGTTCAAACGTTTGTCCACTGGCGCTCATGCTCTGTGAATTCCTTGCGCTCAACTCTGGTCTGCGCTGATGGTCCGGCGCTGCATGGCGATCCAGACGAAGGCCGGAGCGCCGAAAAGAGCCGCGACCACGCCGAGTTTCAGTTCGATATCGGTCGGCAGCAGACGTACGCCGATATCGGCCAGCACCAGGATCAATCCGGCAAGCAAGGCCGAGGGAATGAGGGAGCGGGCCGGATCATAATTGACCAGCGGCCGCACGATATGGGGCGTGACGATACCGACGAAACCGATCGTTCCGGCAAGCGCCACGGCGCCGCCGGTGGCAAGGCCCGTCCCGGCCACCACCAGTAGCCGCTGCCGCCGCAGATCGAGACCGACGCCGGCTGCCGCTTCGTCACCCAGGGTCAGCGCCGTCAAGCCCTTGCGCACTGCATACAATATGAACAGGCCCACCGCAATGAACGGTGCGGAGAATGCAATATCGGGGAAACTCCGATTGGCTACCGAACCCAGCATCCAGTTGATCATGTCGGCCAGCGAAAAAGGATTCGGGGCGAGGTTCATCAACAGGCTCATGGCCGCGCCGGCGAAACTCGACAGGCCGACGCCGATCAGAATCAGGGTAACGATGGAAGAAGTCCGGATGGCGGCAGCCGCGATCAGCATGGTGGCAAGCAGCGCGCCCGCTACCGCGGCAAGCGGCACCAGCCACGCGCTGAGCGCTACAAGGCCATAATACAAGGTAAAAGTCGCGCCGAGGGCGGCGGACGCGGAGACGCCCAGTACGCCGGGTTCAGCCAGCGGGTTGCGCAACAGGCCCTGCAACGCCGCGCCGCTTCCGCCCAGCGCCAGTCCGACAACGAAGGCCGCAAGTGCGCGAGGCAGGCGAATCTGCCAGACGACCGTGCGGTCGGCGGCGTCCGCCATGCCGGCCAGCGCAGCCAGCACCCGCGGCAGTTCCATCGGTGTCGAGCCCAGCAGCAAAGCGCCGAAAATCGCCAGCAGACTGGCCAGGGTCAATGTCGGGATCAACAGCGCTCGCACGGTCATTGTGTGGCGCCCCGGGCCAATGCTTCGACGGCATCGAGCAGAAACCATCCGCCGCAGGCGGTCCAGGCGCCTTGCAAGGGCACTACTTCGCGGTCCGCAAGTTGGGTGCGGGCGATGGGATGCCGCATGGCGCTCCAGGCATCCTGATGCGCGGCGCTGGCGCCGAAGGTTGCGAATGCGACCAGTTCGGGCGCTTCAAAGGCAAGCAATTCCAGGGGGATGGGGCGCCAGCCGGGGGTCTGCTGGAAGTTTTGCAGTTCCGCGGCGATAAGCATTTCATGTACCAACGATCCAGGCCCCGTGGTGACGCCGCCGGGCGTCATGTACAAGGTCCGCGATTCCGACCCTGACTCGGGCAGGTTTGCGAGCCGCTGCCGGGTTTCTTCGATCACCGTCTGACCCCGCTCGGGCTCGTCGAGGCCTGCTGCGACATCTGCCATTACGGACATCACCTCGTCAATCGTGTTCGCATTGCCGACATTGAGCACGGCGACGCCGGCCCGGGCATAAAAGGCCGCCGCGTTCGGGCCGCCGCCATACGAACGAACCACCAGGTCCGGTCCCAGCACGAGTACGTCCTCGGCGACCGACCGCACCGTCGGCATGCCCACGGCCAACTCGCGCAGATAGGAGAACTCTCTCGCGGCGTCCCGGGAAAGAGCGAGTATGCGCTCGGGTTCGACGAGTTTGAGCACGTACTGGTCGGCGCAATAGTCCAGGCTCACGATCCGCATGGGCCGAAATTCACCCGCCTGCGGAACCGTTCGAAGTCCTTCGTCACAGGCGGCCAGCAAGAATGGCAAGCACGCCAGGATCTTTCTGACCATGGAGTTCCTCAAAACCGCATGCGGGCGCCGATGCTGCCGGAGCGCCCGGGAGTGCCATAACCGAGAATTTGCTGGTAGTGTTCGTCCAACAGATTTTCCAGCCGGGCGAATATCTCCACCCGCTCGGAAATGCGATAGCGTCCGCTCAGGTCGAAGCGGGTCCAATTACCGACGCTGACGCTCCTGTCCGGCTCGGAGCCGTTATGGCGCAACAGCAGCCGGCCCGAAAAGGCGCCTCCCGCATTGAAATCCAGGCTCAGGTCGCCGCTATGCCGGGGAATCCTGATCAGCGGATCGCCGGCGCCGTCCGTAGCGTCGATGAAGGCGTAATTCGCGTTCAGTCTCATCGAGGCGGATAGTGCAATGCCGCCGTGTATTTCGACGCCGGTCGAATCGACCATCGCGATGTTCTCGTATCCGCCCCCGGCAAAAGAGAAGTTGATCATGTTCTCGGTCGACTGGCTGAACGCGGTCAGGCCGAACAGCGCGCGACCGTCGTCGGCGGTCCATTCGAAGCCGGCATCGACCGCCGAAGACGATTCGGGCTTCAGGCCGGAATTCGGTTCGGTGGCGCCACAGCAAAAGAAAGTCGACTGGAACAGCGTAGGCGCCTTGAAGCCGTTGCCCCAGCTTGCCCGCAGGACGAGATTCGGATTCAGGTCGACGGCCGCGCCGAGGCGGGCGGTCAACTCCGAACCGAATCGTTGATGCCGGTCGGAACGCACTCCGCCGGTCAAGGTGACGTTGGCGGCGGGTTTGAATTCATGCACCGCGAACAGGCCGTCAATGGAAAGATCCTCGTTGGACGATTCGAGTTGTTCGCGCTCGGCGCCGAACGCCAGCGTATTGCTTTCGTCAATGGACCAGGTGCCTTGATAGCGAAAGACCGCGCGCCGGCCTTCGGCGCTGAACGTGCTCGCTCCGGCGCTGAAATTCTGCCGGTCGATAGTGGAATAGCCTGTCAGGAACAGGTGTTCGAGCCTGCCGTCGAGGGCAGGCAAAGTCAGCGAGACATTGGCGGTGATTTCTTCGGCTTCGCTGTTTTCATCGCCGTCGGCGACGCTGCCCTGGGCGCCGAAACTGAAACTGTCGAAATCCGAATCCGACGTCGTGGTCAGCAGATTCGCCTGCAAGCGCGCCCTACCGGCGAGATCGAGACCGCCTTTCGCCGACAGGCTGCGCGACTCGAAACCGTCCTTTTCGCTGTTGCCGTTGGCTTTGTCGGCCTTGGAGATACCATCGCTGGACATGACTGTTCCCGACAGCCGGAAATCCCCGGCCTCGCCGGCATGACCGATGGACGCGCCGCCGTGACGCGTTGCAAAAGAGCCATAGTCCGCGTACACGCTGCCGCTGGTTCCAGGCTCCGGCTGGCTTGTAACGATGGAAACGACGCCGCCGATCGCGTCCGAGCCCCAAAGCGATGATTGCGGCCCTTTCAGAATCTCTATGCGTTCGATCAAACCGCTATCGAACCGGGCGAAATTGTAGCCTCCGCCGGGGCTTGACGGATCGTTGACCGGTACCCCGTCCACGAGTACGAGAGTCTGCTCGCTGGCCGCGCCGCGGATGCGCACGCTTGCCAGTCCGCCGAAAGCCCCGTTCTGGTTTATCGTGACGCCGGGCGCCGCGGCGAGAGCGTCGACCGCGAAATTGAAACCGAGCGCTTCCAGTTCCCCGGAATCGATTATGCTGACGCTCGTTCCGCTTTCGGCGGCGAGTTGGCCGAGGCGTGTGCCTTCGACCACGATTTCGTCGATGACTTCGCCGGAACCGGCTGTTCCGGCTTGGGCGGAAACGGGTGGATGAAAGACTGGAGCGATTATTGCCCCGACCGATACAAGGAAAATTCGCATTTCCGGCTCTCCTTGCGCCGCGCACAACGTCACGACGCGCATTAACGACATTTTCTTCAAGCCGGGGCTCCCGCTCCCGGTCTCAAACTCTTTGGTGTCGTTACTGGGAAAGCCTGCGAAGCGCATTCTTTCCGCCCGCGGAAGACAGATCCCGGTCTTCGGGCGAACGACGCGATGGCAGGTCTCCTGGCTTACCGATCAGCACTTGCGGCCACCTTCCCGGAGCACGCTCCAGTGGCATTCAGGCCGGAAATTCCCGGTTTACAGTTGCGGGCACAGCCACGGATTCTCACCGTGTTCCCAATGCCGCCGAGGCCGGCGGCTCCATCTGCCCGGCAGTGTGCCGGGCTCACGCCGCGGAGTCAACACATACCACCACACACTGTAAGCGAATGACCCGCATTCCATTTTTGCGGTGGATGTCCCACGGTTGTCATGAACGATCAGTGTCGAGAAAAGTGGGCAGCCGGTGGAACGGAACAACCGATTGTCCGTTGTCGTATTGTCTGGCGTTCTCGCCTGTGTAGATGGCGACACCGGTCTCGGCTTCGACGCTTTGGCGAAATCTGTCGATCGATCGGAAAAAATCCTTGCTGATGGTTTGCCCTGATTTGATCTCGATCGGCAGCAGATCAAGACCGCGCCGGTAAAGCAGATCTACTTCGTTGCCGTTGCTGTCGCGGTAGAAGAACAATTCAGCGGACTGATTGCGATTCAGGTCGAACTTCATTATTTCGTTCACTACCGCGTTTTCAAACAGTGCCCCGCGCAGCGGATGGCGCTCGACATGCTCGGGACTGGCGAGGCCAAGCAGGTAGCAAGCTACGCCCGTATCGTGGAAATAGAGCTTGGGGCGTTTGACGAGACGCTTGCGGATATTGCTGAACCAGGGTTTGAGCCGAAACAGGACATAGCTTGCTTCCATTAGATTCAGCCAATCGCCAGCAGTGGTCTGGCTGATGCCACAATCTTTCGCCAACTGGTTCAGGTTGAGTATTTGCCCGACATTGGCGGCGCATAGTTGCAGGAACGTCTGGAACTGGGAAATATCCCGTATCGCGCTCAACTGGCGCACGTCGCGCTCCAGATAGGTGTCGACGTAATCGCGATAAAAATTGGTTGGATCGAGTCCCGCATCGAAAATGCGCGGATAACCACCGATGAAAGTGTGGTCGAACCAGCTTGTCCGGTTCGCGTCGGCGCGCGAAAGCTCTTCACGGGAAAACGGCAACAGGGTGAGCAGAGCTGTCCTCCCCGCGAGCGACTGGCTCAGAAGTTCTCGCACGGAAAAGTTGTGGCTCCCGGTTAGCAGGAATTGTCCGGGGCGACCGGTTTCGTCAGTCCTGACCTGTATCCAGGAAGTCAGTTCCGGTGCGCGTTGAATTTCATCGATTATGGCGCCGTCCTTGTATGCGGCAAGAAAGCCGCGGGGGTCCTTGATCGCGAATTCGCGCTCATCCGGCGCTTCGAGGTTGGCATAAGGCAGATCGAACACGCTTCGGGCCAGCGTGGTTTTTCCGGACTGCCGCGGCCCGGTCAGTGTCACGACGGGATATTGCTTGAAGGCCGCCAGAGCGGCTTTGGCGAGAATCCGGGGAATCATGCCGCCAATGATAGACAATAATTATGTAATTTCAAAGTTAAATTTGGATATTACATAAATCAGAGCTCGTCAATTCGGCGTTCAAGCTCGTCAAACCGACGTTCGATTAAGGTCTCAATACGACCGAATTGCTCCATGATCTGAAGCTGATATGTCGACATTTCTTGACGAATTGCGGCCGATTCGGAGTCGATGCGGTCTTGCAGAGATAAGGCGAAGACGAGCAAGCCTATGACGATAAAAGAGTTTTCTTTCGCGAGTGGGATGAGTTCATGCATTACTTGGAGGTCCTTTCTCCAACCATCGGAGATTACGCCATCACCGACCCGGTCGGTCGTCAAAATTTCGGGAAAATTATTCGCCCAAACTCGCGCTGCGGGGAGGTACCCGCAATTCGGGTGCGCTTTTCGGCGTCTGATCAGGTCACCGACGGCTTGTCGTAGGTTTCCTCGTCGAATTCGTCCTCCCATTTCGCCACCATGGTGGAAACCGCCAGGTCGCCGCATACGTTCACCAGCGTGCGCCACATGTCCAGCGGGCGGTCGAAGGCCAGGATGAAACCGACCACTACGGCGATCTGTTCCGGCGCCATGCCGAAAGTTTCCATGACCACGGCCATGAGGAACAGCGAACCGCTCGGCACCGTGGGCGTCGCGATGGAAACCAGCGCTCCCGTGAGAACGATCACTACGTAGTCGGCCATGGTCAGATCGAAGCCGAATACCTGGGCGCCGAAAATCGAAACGATGGCGACGTATACCGCGGTGCCGTCCATATTGACCGTCGCGCCGACGGGCAGCACGGTCGAAGCCACGACCGGGCGCACGCCGAGATTGTTCTCGGCGACGGTCAGCGAGACGGGCAAGGTCGCGGTGCTCGATGAAGTGGAGAACGCCACCAGCAGCGCTTCCCGAATGCCGAGAATGAACTTCAGCGGGGACAGCTTCAGCGCGAAGCGCAGGATCAGCGCGCCGTAAACGACGATCATCTGAATCAGGCTGCCGATGAGCAAGGCGGCGGCCACTGCGAAGACGTCCAGAAAGGCGGTCAGGCCAAGCGTTCCCGAGACCCAGGCGATCAGCGCGAACACGCCGAAAGGCGCGACTTCAAGTACCCAGCCGGTAATGCGCAGGACTACCGAAACGCCGACATCGAGCAAGTCCGTGACGGGCCTGGCTGACTCGCCGACGGCAATCAGGCCGATGCCGAGCAGCACGGCGAAAAAGATGGTTGCCAGCACATTGCCTTCGGCCAGGGCGGCGATGGGGTTGGCCGGGATGATGGACATCAGTCGTTCGGCGATCGGTACGGCTTCCTGCACCGTGCCGGGCACGGCATTCGACAGGTCGGCGCCCACGCCCGGCTGCATGATGACCGCCAGCACAACGCCGATGCTGATGGCGACAATGGATGTCGCCAGAAACAGCAACACGGTCTTGACGCCAAGTGAGCCCAGCTTGGCCGGGTCGCCCATCGACGCAACGCCGCTGATCACGGTGAGGAACACGATCGGGACGATCAGCATGCGGATCAGGCGTATGAACAGATCGCCCAGCCACAAGATGCTTTCCGCCCCCGGTCCCCAGAACGAGCCGACGATTACGCCAAGCACCATGGCGCCGACGATTCTCTTCCACAATGCGATCCTGAACCAGGCGGCGAGGGCGTTGGCCATGAGTTTCTCCTTGCATGTCGAAGCGCGGCTAATATCAAGACTTGGGGCAAGACTATAGGACTTGGGGCGAAGGGACCAGCCCGCGGACGGCGGCGGAACTGGACTAGCCCCGGCCTTGCGGCTATTGTTTCATTCACTTGCGATACATTGAGTGATGCCCGCAGATGGGTGACGAAAATCCCGAAAGTCCCGAAAGGGCCGCGCAGGAAACCGCAACGGTCCATTCGCTGGAAAGCCTGATGATCTGGGGCGAAGTACTGGAGCTCTACGCCCTCGACTGGGACGAGACCTTTGGCAATGCGCCGCTTTATTTTACCCAGGAATACTGGTACCTGCTCGTGCGCGTCACCTTCGCCGCGCTCAAGGGACATCCGCTCACCGTGACCAGCGCCACCCAGGGCATGAAATCAGGTTCGAACCGGACCCGGGAAGCTCGCCTGCAAAAAGCCGTTTCCGACGGTTACCTGCTGAAGCAACGCAGCGAGGAAGACATGCGCAACGTCTGCCTGCTGCCGACGGACCGCCTCGTCAAGCTGATTCTCGGCCATATGGACCGTACGCTGGAAATGACCCTGAACCGGCTCAGGCACATTTCCGGGAACGAATGAAATCGCTTACGAGGCGAGCGCAAATTTCCGGAAACTGGATATGCGGAGCATGGCCGCCGCCCGGCAGCCTGTGGTCTTCCGCAAGTCCGCCCTTGCGCCGATAGGTCTCGAGCAAACGGGTCATCTGGCTCACCATCGGCTGCGGCCGCAATCCCGGCCAGCCTGGAATCATGCCCAACATGCCCAGGGTCGCCGTATCGAAATGGGATGTGTCGCTGATCACCACATCGCTGTCGCCCTGTATGCGCAAGATCGGGGGTTTCGTCTCCAGTTCGACGAGCGGCCAGGCGTTGAAGTATTTCGGGCTGATGGCGTTCATCGGCCCCCAATCGCCCGGCGCCGCGCCCGGCCAGTTTTCGGAATTGCGCGAATCTCCCGGCCAGGCCTGCCCGCCGCAATGTTGCCGATAGAGAGAGTCAAGCAGTTCCTCTTCGTCAGCGCCCGCCGCATCCGCTCCGAACCGGCCGAGAATGGAGTGCCGCATGATTCCGCGGACCAACCCGGCATTGCCCTCCAGACGGCCCGCGGCCACGGCGGCGGCATAGTCGGCGCTGACGACGCCGCCGCCGGAGCCGGCGAAATCCGCCGCATTGGGATTGCCTTCAAGATCGCTACTGCCGCCGTATCCGAACGGACTGACCGTCGCCAGCAACAACAGCGAATGCACCCGGCCCGGTTCCTGCAAGGCCGCCGACATGGCGACCGCGCCGCCAAGCGACCAGCCGAGCAGATGGCAGCCATCGATGTCCAGCGCGTCGAGCATGGCGAACAGATCGTCGACCCAGTCTCCGGCGCCGCGTCGCGCGTCGATCAACTTGCGTTCGCTATGCCCATAGCCGCGCAGGTCGGGCAGGATCAGATAAAAATCGTTTCGCAAGCGCTCGGCAAGGCCGAGCATGGCGGTGGAATCGCTGCCATTGCCGTGCAACAGGACCAGAGGCTCCGCGGTTTCGTCTCCCAGCCTGCGCAGACCCTGCCGGAGCCTGCCGGTTTCGATGTATTCCAGCAAGGCCCAGCCCTCAGAATCGCTTGCCGACGGTCAGGCTGACGCCCCGCGGCGGCCCGTAATACGACAGGGCAACGCCCGGATACGAAAGCAGATCGAATCCATGCACGATATACGCCTCGTCGGTGATATTGGTGACCGCGAGGCGCGCGTGAAATCCGCTTTCGAAATGTTCCCACCAGGCAGTGAAATTGGCGATCGCGTAATCGTCCTGTATCAGCGATGGCTCGTTCATGATGGTAGTGAAATAGCTTGAGCTGCCGCGAACCTGACCGCTCAGCGTCAGTGACCAGTCAGCCGTGCCGGCGGCGTTCCAGCTCGCGCCCGCGCCCCAGGTGAATTCCGGCGCCTGGATCAGATCGAGATGGCTGAGATCCTGGATTTCCCCGGTGCCGAGATGCGGCGCGTTATATTCCTTGTATTTCGCGTCGAGCACGCCGGCAAATGCGCTAAGCCGAAGATCAGTGCTCGGCGCCGCGCTGAACTCGAGTTCGAAACCCTGGGTTACGGCTTCGCCGGCATTGGAAAAAATGGCGATGAAGCTGGCGTTGGCCGAACCGAAACTCGACAGTTGCATGTCTTCGTAATCGTTGCGAAAAGCTGCCGCATGCAGGCTGAAGCGGCCGTCCTGCCAGTTACGTTTCAGGCCCGCTTCGATTGAAGTCACGAATTCCTCATCGTAAGGCTCCGCCTCGTTGTCGTCGCGCGAGCGGCCGTTGAATCCGCCGCTCTTGAAGCCGCGGGAAGCGTTCAGATAAACCAGCAATTCCTCATTCGGCCGGTAACTGATTCCAAGCTTTGGGGAGAATGCGCTGAAGGTCTTTTCGCCTTGCGTGGTGAAACTGAAAGGCAGCGCGGAGGCGTCGGCGAGGTCGGCCAGGGTGATTCCGGGATTGCCGAAGCCGATGGCGCCGTTGTAAACCCGGTGCAGCCGCTTGTCGTCGCTGGTATAGCGGGCGCCGGCGGTGAGTTCGAGGTTTTCCACCAGCGGCAGCGTCAATTCGCCGAACACTGCCCGGCTTTCGGTTGCAAGGTCGTTGGTCGATGCGGTGGAAAGCCCGTACTCGAATCCCGGGATGCCGAAAAAGGCGATATTGGCTTCCGGCCCGAACACGCCGTCGGGGGTGATGTCGGCTTCGTCGAAGTAATACAGCCCGGTAACCAGGGTGGCGCCGGCGTCGAATTCAAACAAGGCCTGCAACTCCTGGCTGAACTGTTCCTGCTGTTGATGCACGAAGACGCCGAAGGCGGCCACGTCGTCGCCGTCGAGGTCGAGAAAGCTGTCATGTTCGATTTCCCGCCAGGAAGAGATCGATTTGAGGCTCAACACATCGTTGACCCGCCAGGTCGGAGTAATCGAAAAGCCCCGCGTTGTCAGCCTTTCTTCGTGATTGAAATTGGCATTGACCTTGAAGGGCCCAGGATTGGCGTCCTCCAGGCCGAGCAATTGTCCGACGATCGATACGGTTTCCACCGAAGGCGTGACGGACGTATCCGGATCGTTGTCGGAGTAATCGACGCTTACTTCAAGTTCGAAATCGCCGCCATCGTCGAACAGCAATTGGCCGCGAAACACCGAAAGCGCCTTGTCGCCGTCGTCGGCGCCATTGGCGAGATTTTCCGACCAGCCGTCCCGGCTCAGGCGGCCAAGGCTGAACCGGCTGGAAACCGATTCGCCCAGGGGCAGATTCAGCACCGCGCTCAACTCGCGTTGACCGAAATTGCCGATGCCGGCTTCTACGTCGGCCGAGAATTCCGGTTCGGGCCGGACGGAAACGTACTTGATGGCGCCGCCGATCGTATTGCGCCCGTACAAGGTTCCCTGGGGACCGCGCAGCACTTCGATGTGGTTGACGTCGAACAGTTCGAGAAAGGAGCCCTGGGCGCGGCCCAGGTAGACATCGTCCAGATACACCGCGACGCCGGGGTCGGCGAAGGACAGCGAATCGCGCTGGCCGATGCCGCGCACGTAGATCAGCGCATTCGAAGCGTCGCCGACGTCGAGGCTGAGATTGGGAGTCAGCATTTCGAGCGATCCGAGGTCGACCGCCCCGATTCGTTCTAGATCGTCGCCGGTGACGGCGGTAACCGCCAGTGGAGTTTCGCTGATGGGCTCGGCGAAGCGGCGGGCCTCCACCACGATGCTCTCTATGTTCGGGTTGGAGATGGCCGGGTCATCCAGCGGAGCCTGGGCCATGACCGTTGTCCCCGGCAGCCACAAGGCGCTGATGGCGACAAGAACAGCTATACCCGAAGTCGGGAAATTATCTTGAAATTTCATGGCAATTCCTCCGGCGACCAATAACCGAAAATTCTAGAAATGCCATAAGTGCATAACAATACGAGATTTTTCCGAAGAATTTGCACGGAAATTCTGCCGCAGAAATTGCGCGTTTCGACTGACAAATAGCATTGATTGGAGCTGTTCAATTATCATGACGCCATTTTCAATTGCGTACTTACACGGCGGTCGGCATGGCCCAATGGATTGAAGGCACGATAGTTTCCAATCAGCGCTGGACCGAAAACCTGTTTTCCATCAAGGTCGAGGCCGACGCCGGGCAATTCATCGCCGGGCAGTTCACGAGTCTTGCGCTCGATATCGACGGTCAGCGCGTCGCGCGGCCGTATTCCTATCTCAACTCGCCGGGCGAGCGTCCGCTTGAATTCTTCATGTACCGGATCGTCGACGGTGCGCTGACCAGTATCCTGATCGACAAGCGGCCGGGGGGAAAAGTCTGGGTAAAATCCCCGGCCAACGGTTTTTTCGTCCTGCGGGAAGTCCCGCCTTGCGAAGACATGTGGATGCTTGCGACCGGCACCGGGATCTCTCCCTACTTTTCGATTCTGAATACCGACGAGCCCTGGCAGAGATTCAAGCGCATCGTTCTCGTTCAGGGTGTGCGCTGGGACAGGGATCTGCGCTACCGCGAGATCATCGAATCGCTCAAACGGAAATACGGCGAGCGCTTCGCGTTTCAGGCATTCGTTAGCCGCGAACAGGCGTCGGAGGCGATCCACGGCAGAATCCCAGCGTCGATTATCGATGGCGAACTCGAACGGCGGGTCGGCGTTCAGGCCACGCCCGAGAACTCGCATTTCATGTTGTGCGGCAATCCCGACATGGTGCGCGATGTGACCAACGCGCTGAAAGATCGCGGCTTCGCCAAGAACCGCCGGCGCGCACCAGGGCAAATCACAACCGAGAATTATTGGTAAGCGAAATAGTTGCGGCGGGTTTTGCACACAGCGAGTCGTCGTCGGGCGGTGGAGGGTTCAGCGGGTGTGCGAGGCAGGATGCCGAGCCCGAAGCCTACAGGGGCGTAGGCAAGCGTTTATGAAGCGCAGTTTCATGCGTAGCCGGAGCGACGCCAAGCTGTGCTTGGCGGCTGGACCGTATTTACGGCGTCCGCTGAACCCTCCGCCACCCGACGGCGGCGGATCGAA
>JANQSV010000018.1 GCA_028279115.1 Pseudomonadales bacterium | reverse complement strand
GACTTGTCGCCGTCTGGCGGGCCGCCTGCAGCGGACGCCGTGAATACGTCCCTGTAGGCTTCGGGCTCGGCGGTCCAGCCGCCAAGCACAGCTTGGCGTCGTTCAGCCCTCAAAAAGCTTTCGCTTTTTGTCAGCTTCGCTGACTGGGCTTCACCCTGCCTCGCACGCCCGCTGCAGGCGGCCCGCCAGACGGCGACTCATGCCGTGCATGCTTTGGCTATTTTTCGCTTGCTTCGTGACCAAGCCGGGCAACGAGATCAAGCGTTGATTTCACATCTTCCCAGGTAGTCGAATGGTTGACGATGCAGATGCGCAAGGTGAATTTGCCTTTCAACGAGGTCGAGGAAAAGAATGCGTGCTCGCTCCAGAAAATTTCCGCCAGCACTTTCCTGTTTATCTCTTCCAGCATCCGCTCGTCGTCGCCGCGACTGGAATTGAAGCGGAAGCAAACGATGCCCAAAGTGACCTTGTGCGTCAATTCCAGCGCCGCACTCGACTCGATGTATTGCGCTGCGCGTTGCGCCAGGTCCAATCCGTTCCGGACCGCGTCGCGAAATTTTTCCATGCCGAAAGTCTGCACGGACATCCAGATCTTCAGTGCGCGCGCCGCGCGGCTGAGTTGCAGGCCGCGATCCGACATGTTCGGATGATTGGCGCCCCAGATCGTGTCCTGCAACACATCGTGGCCCATCGCGAAAGTGGTTTCGAGATGCTTCAGGTCTTTCACCAGCAAGGCGCCCGCTTCGTACGGCTGGAAAAACCATTTGTGCGCATCCAGGTTTATCGAATCCGCCCGTTCGATTCCCCGCAGCAACTCCTTGCCGCGTTCCGTGACGAGGGCGAACCCGCCATACGCCGCGTCCACATGCAACCAGACGCCCTCATCCGCGCAAAAGTCGGCCATCGGGCCCAAGGGGTCGATCGCTCCCGTACTGGCGGTCCCCGCATTCGCGCATACCACAATGGGATGAAGCCCCCGCGCGCGGTCCTCGCTCACCATGCGGCGCAATTCAGGCATGTCCATGCGGTAATCGTCGTCGGAACTGACTACCCGGATATTCTCGCGCCGAACGCCGACGATTATCGCCGCTTTCTTCAGGGCGCTGTGACTTCGGTCGCTCATGTAAACGGAAGGAAATTGAGGGTTCCCCGCCGCGTCCCGCGCCGTCGCGAGCGCTTCCATGATTGCGGCCGAACCGCCGCTGGTCAGCATGCCTCCGGCGGTTTCGGGGTATCCGATCCAGTTTCGCATCCAGTCCACGACCACGAGTTCCAGCTGGCTGGCGCCGCTCGCGGTGAGCCAGGTAGCGGCATTCAGGTTGAAGCCCGCGCAAAGAAAATCCGCGACTACGCCCGGCCATGTCGGGGAAGTGGGAACGAAACCGAAGCATCTGGGATGATCCAGCCGCGTTGCAAAGGGAAGAATATCCCGCACGGCCTGTCCGAGCACATCCATTGCCGGGCGGCCTTGTTCGGGTGGAGAACCGCCGAATTGGTCACCCAGCACCGCACGGAACTCACCCTCCCAGGGCCTGTCGTTCCGCAGCGCTTTGGTTCGGTCTACCAGAACTTCAGCCGCCTTGCCTGCCAGGCCAAGCATCTCCTCAGGCTCCATTTCAAGTCCGCGCCTGGCGTCGTCCTGCATTTTTTGTCCCCGATCGAATCCTTTCGGAATACTATAAGACTTCACCCCCCTAACGAAACATCCCTCAAATGCGGGATATGGGACAATTTGTGTCTCAGATGCCAAAATACCGGGACAGCCACTGAATGCGGCAATGATCGTGAGGAACGCTTTTTCACTATTGCTTGTTCTGGCCGCGGTTTTGGCAGCCTGCGGTCAGAATTATTCGGTTTCCGTGAACGACAGGGCGATCTTCGACCCTGCCGGGAGATTGCCGACCGGAGAAGTCTCCGACGCCGACCTGCAAGGCTGCATCAATTTCGCGCTTGCGCAGCAGAACGTCCAAAGCGCCGCCGAATTGTCGGTGCTTTCCTGCCCGGGTTCGGAAATCCGCTCGCTGGAAGCCATCACGGTGCTGGAACAGGTTCGTTTTCTCGATCTGGGCAATAACAGCATCAGCAATGTCACTCCCCTGGAAGATCTGCCGCTGTTGAGTGCGGTAAATCTTTCAAACAATGCGATTACCGACGCCGGGCCGCTCCTCAACATCGAAAATCTCATTTCCCTGAACCTGCAGGGCAATGACGCCATCCCCTGCTCACAGGTCGCCGACTTGCGGGAGCGGTTCGGGGAGAATCTGCTGGCGCCGGACGGGTGTGAGTGAGTGGCTATTGGACTTTGTGGCTTCGATCCGTCGCCGGCGGGTGGCGTAAGGTTCAGCGGACGCCGTAAATACGGCCCAGCCGCCAAGCACAGCTTGGCGTCGTTCAGGCTGCGCATGAAGCTGCGCTTCATAAACGCTTGCCTGAACCCCTGTAGGCTTCGGGCTCGGCATCCATGCCTCGCACGCCCGCTACACCCCGCCCGCCAGACGGCGACTCACATCGTGCGGAACCGACGATTCGTTATTCTTCGGCGCTGATTGTGTCTTCTTCCTCTTCGTCTTCGGTACCGAAGTCTTGCAAGCCAATGATCTCGGCTGCGTCCTCGCTCGCCGGCAATTGTTCCACATCGCGCAGTTGCCGATCCATGGCCCGGCGGCGGACCTCTGTTTCCTCAAGAGATTTCGAAACGGTGCCGACCTGTCTCTTTACCTTTTCCATGACCTTGCCGAACTTGCTGAATTCAACTTTGACCGCCGACAACACCGTCCAGACTTCGCTTGAACGTTTTTCAATTGCCAGGGTTTTGAATCCCATTTGCAGACTGTTAAGTATCGCGGCCAACGTAGTCGGACCGGCGACGACAATCCGATACCGGCCTTGCAAGCGGTCCAGCATGTCTGGCGGGCGGACAACTTCGGCATACAGGCCTTCGGTAGGCAAATACAAGATCGCGAAATCAGTCGTGTGCGGCGGTGCGATGTATTTTTCCCTGATTTCCCTGGCGGAGGCTTCTACGGCCCGCAACAGCGCCACAACAGACTTTTTCGCTTCTTCGCTGTCCCCTTTCTCGGAGGCGTCGAGCAGCCGGTTATAGTCTTCCTGCGGAAATTTCGCATCTATCGGCAGCAGCACTTCTGATTGTTCGGAATCTTCCTTTCCAGGCAGTTTGATGGCGAATTCGACAATTGCATCCGAGCCCGGTTTTGGCTTTGCGTTTTGAACATATTGAGAGGGCGAGAGTATTTGTTCGAGCAAGGCGCCAAGTTGAATTTCTCCCCAGGTGCCCCGGGTCTTGACATTGGACAGCACGGCTTTCAGGTCGCCAACGCCGGTTGCAAGTTCCTGCATTTCCCCCAAGCCTTTTTGCACGGCTTCGAGGCGCTCGCTGACGAGCTTGAACGATTCGCCGAGCCGCTTTTCCAGTGTTCCCTGTAATTTCTCATCGACAGTTTCGCGCATTTTTTCGAGTTTCTGCTCATTACTGGTGCGCAAATCCTTCAATTGCTGTTCGATCTTGTCGGTTAGTTTTCCTATTCGCTGTTCGTTACGATCGCTGAGGTTGCCAATTCCCTGGTGCATTTCCTTCAGCCGGTCGTGCTGCGTCTCACTCATCGTCCGTAAAGTGGCCTGCAAGGCTTCGCTGCTTTTGGTCTGCGAATTGGCGAGTTCTTCGCGCAGGCGTTTTTCGGAATCGGCGCTTTCCCTTCGCCCTTCACGAAACTGGTTTTGCAGAAATTCATTGGTGACGCCAGCCTTGCCTCTGCGCGTAAGCAGCCAGATCGTCAACGCGATGTTGACCGCCATCAGAACATAGACCAGCAACAAATCCGGGGACACGCGCTCACTCCTGAATCATGGCGAAGACGGAATCAGACAAGATTTTCGATGATGACCTGGAGCAATTCCCGGTTGAGGCGGTTCGCTTCGTCCAGTTCTTCGTCCAGTTCTGCAGGTGGTTCGGATGTGACGTCGATGCTGTCGCCTCTGCGTTCGAGGCGCACGGTGAAATCGCGGAAAACCAGTTCCCGGGCGTCGTTCGAGCCGCCGAACAGACGGCGCACGAAACCGGGTTCCGACTGCTCGGAGACGATGCCGGCGAAGCGCACGTTGAACACCGCGTTATCGCGATTCGAATCGACAATTTCGATTTCGGCGTTGTTGAGCGCCTGCCGCACTTGCACCCAGGCCCGGTCGTAGTCGATGCGCAATCGCAGATAAGGGTCGCCGCCGGCGTTTTCAACGATGTTCGCCTTGCGCGCGCCTTTGATCGTGCCCGCCAGCAGGCTCGCGGTCGATGCCTGGTAGATATCGTTGCGATCCGCCAGATATTGGGAAATGGCGTCGAGAATTTGCCTCTCCATGTCGAGGTCGTCGGAAACCTCGGGCCATTCGGCCGTCAGGGGGATCGGCTGTGTGCGCAGATTCCGCAAGTGTCGCACCGTGATTTCCGATGAGGCGGAATGCAAACCCGGTTCGATCGCCACGCGGTATTTCTGCCTGGTTTCGGGAGCGTTGCCGGCTTCGAGCCAGACGGTTTCCATCGTGCCCAGACCGGGGTCGGCCAGATCGAGCTCAAGATCGAGTTCGCTCCAGAAATCCCGCACCAGGGGCCAAACCTGCGCGGGTGTGGCGTCGATGACGATCCAGCGGCGGTCTCCGAGGGTCTGGATGATGACACCTTCGCGCCGCCGCGTCTCGATGGGCTTGGGCAGCGGAATATCGTCATCGAAGGGCAGCCCGGCGATTGCCGGGCTTTCCGGAATGACATAGAGCGCGTCGATGGTGTAACTGTCGAGCTCCGGTGGAATTTCCATGGGTGGCGTCATGCGCGCGTCGCGATAGGTTTCCGGCGCGCCGCCGATGCCGAAGATGCCGCTTTCACCGACGTCGCCGAACAGGCCGCCGCTTTCATCGCCGCTTTCCCCGCTGCCGCTGAAGGAACAGCCTGAAACAGCGAACATCGCCGCAGGCAAAATGATTTTCCATGCCCTAACCATAGGAGTTCCTTGCCGCGTCCGCTGGCTGGATTCCGGCATGCTCCATGGCCGCTTCGACCTGATCGTGAAATCGCGCGTCGAGTTCCACCAGGGGCAGCCTGATTCCGGATGGAATCATTCTCAGACGCCGCAAGGCCCATTTTACCGGCGCCGGATTTCCCTGTACGAACAATTCCTTGTGCAATGGCCTCAATTCATCGTCGAGAGCGGCCGAGAGGTCGAAATCGCCGGCCAGGGCCAGATCGCACATTTGCGCCATCTTGACCGGAACGACGTTCGCCGTCACCGAAATCGCACCGCGGGCGCCGGCCCGCATCAGTTCGAAGGTCGCCGCGTCTTCGCCGCTGTAGACCGCCACATTTGCGACCGCGCAGCGCCGAACAAGTTCCCTGCCCCGCTCGACATCGCCGGTGGCGTCCTTGATCGCGACGATGTTGTCGAGCTCCGCGAGACGCAACACCGTCTCCAGTTCGAGATCGCATGCCGTTCTGCTAGGCACGTTATACAGAATCTGGGGGATATCGACCGCTTCGGCGATGGTGCGGTAATGCCGATACAGGCCTTCTTGGGACGGCTTATTATAATAGGGAGTGACCAGCAAGGCGGCGTCGGCGCCATGCTCCCTGGCGGAATGCGTCAGATGCAGGGCCTCGCGGGTGTTGTTGGAGCCGGCGCCGGCGATGACGGGAATGCGGCCGGCGGCCCGGCGCGCGGCGTGGGCGACGAGATCGCAATGCTCTTCGTGCGACAGAGTCGCCGATTCGCCGGTCGTGCCGGCGATCACGACAGCATGGGTGCCCGCCTCGATATGCCATTCGAGCAGCCGGTCGAAGCCGGATTCGTCGAGCGAACCGTCGGCTTCCATGGGCGTGACCATGGCGACGATGCTGCCGGCAATCGAGGTTTTCATCTGCACTGCGTTCCCCAATCAAGTTCGTGCAAGCCATCCCTGGCGCAACTTCCGTGGTTTCTCCAACCCCTCAGCCCTGCCATCCCTGGCAAGTCGTTCGATCCTAAAAAGCGTTGCTTTTTTTTCGGCTGCGCCGACCGGCCCTCACCCTTTTCTGATCCAGTAGCAATAGGCGCTCCGGTCCTTGCGGAATGCCAGTATCCGGTGGTCGCTATGTTCTGCGAACATGTGGAAATCCCTCTCCGAACCGGGATCGGTCGCCACCACCTTGAGCACCTGGCTCGCCCGCATGCCATTCAGCGCCAGTTTGGCTTTCAGCAAGGGCATCGGACATTGCAATCCGCTCAGATCCAGCTCGACATCGGCTTCATGAGTCATGCGCGCATTCTAGCAACTAGCCTACGGGCATGTCTGCCACCGCCTCATCTGCACGGCGTGAGTCGCCGTCTGGCCGGCTGTGTGAGGCGGGCGGGCGAGGCGGGACGCCGAGCCCGAAGCCCGCAGGAGTTCAGACAAGCGTTTATGAAGCGCAGCTTCACGCGCAGCCGGAACGACGCCAAGCTGTGCTTGGCGGCTGGGCCGTATTCACGGCGTCCGCCGCCCACAGCCCAACAGACGGCAACGGTTCGAAGCCGCTGGAATTATGTTAATCTGTCGGCATTTCGATACAGGGCCACATTCATGCGTTCGCACCCGCTGGCTTTCCTTGCGCTTTTGATTGGCGTTTTACCTGTCCCGCCGCACGCTGCCGGACAATCACAGCTGCCTTCGCTCGGCGACCGGATTTCCGGAACCGTTTCGCTGGAAGAAGAATATCGCATGGGACAACAGTTCCTGGCCCAGATTCGGCGTAGCGCCCCCACCATTCCCGACGCCCTGCTCAATAGCTATCTTGAGAATGTCACTTACCGGTTGGCGTCGCGCTCCGAACTCAAGGATCATCGTCTTTCCTTCGTCATCATCGACAGCGAGGAACTGAACGCTTTCGCCGCGCCGGGCGGAATTATCGGAGTCAATACCGGACTCTTTCTCAATGCGGAGAACGAGGCCGAATTCGCTTCGGTCATGGCCCACGAGATCGCCCACGTCAGCCAGCGGCATTTCGCCCGCGGCGTCGATGAGGCCCAGGCCGGCAGAATTCCCTATCTCGCGACTTTGCTCGCCAGCGTGATCGTCATGGCCACTTCCGACGCGCAACATGGCGCCGCGGCGATTACCGCGGCCCAAGGCATGGCCGTCAGCAATCAGCTTCGCCACAGCCGAAGCAACGAAGCCGAAGCCGACCGCATCGGCCAGAACACCATGTTCAGCGCGGGACTCGACCCCGCCGCCATGGGCACGTTGTTCGAGCGGCTCGTGGCGCTGAACCGGCTCGGCAGCCAGCCGCCCGAATTCCTGCTGTCGCATCCGATGACCGAGTCGCGGGTGGCCGATGCCCGCGGCCGCGCGGCGCGCTACCCTTCGAGCTCCTATTCCGACAATCTCGAATATCGGCTGATGCGGGCGCGGGTGGTCAATCATTATGCGGCGGACAAGCGTTCGCTCGTGGCCGATTACGAGAGACGGATCGGCGAGCCGCGCAACGAAATCGAGGAAGACGCTTTCACCTATGCGCTGGCGGTCGCGTATTGGGAAAACGAGCAATACGCGCTCGCGCGGCAGACGCTGGCGCGCTTGCTGGCCAAGGAGCCCAATCGCATTTCCTACGTGGCCACCGAGGCGGAATTTCTCATCGCCCAGAACGAGGAAGGCCAAGCCATCCCCTATCTGCGCCGCCATCTGGAAATCAATCCGGATAATCACGCATTGACGATGACGCTCGCGGATGCCTTGATCGAAGCCCGCGCCTACGAAAAAGCGGCGGATCTGCTCGACGCCCATGCCCAGGCACGGCCCAATGATCACCATATCTGGCATCAACTGGCGGAAGTGCAAGGACAGGCGGGCAATATCAGCAAGGTGCACCAGGCTCGGGCGGAATATTTCACTCTCGTGGGAGATTTCCCCGCGGCGCGCAATCAACTGCAATACGCCTTGCGACTCGAGCAGGAGGCCGGGTCATTGCCTACCGAGCAAGCGCGGCTGCAACAGAAGATCAGAGATCTGGAGCAGCTTATCGGCGAGCTTGGCGAGTGAGGTCCGGTCGGCGCGAGTTATGAGCGGGGGAATTTGCCGCGAAATCGAGCATGCGCCGCAAGGGGGTCATCGCCCGCTTTCCAAGTTCGATGTCCACATGCACCTCGTTGGCCCCGGTTTCCAGCGAGTCGCGCAAATCCCGCAATGAATTCAATCCCATCCAGGGGCAACTCGCGCAACTGCGGCATTCGGCGCCATTGCCCGCCGTGGGAGCGACGATGAGCTCCTTGCCGGGGGCTTCCATCCGCAATTTGTGAAAGATTCCCTGATCGGTGGCGACGATGAACTGCCGGTTGGGCAGATCCCCGGCGGCGCGGATGATCTGCGTCGTGGATCCGACGAAATCCGCCAGTTCGAGAACACCGGAAGGCGATTCGGGATGCGCCAGCACCGCGGCTTCCGGATACACCTGAATCAGATCCCGCAGCCCGCGCGCCTTGAACTCCTCGTGTACGATGCAGGCCGCGTCCCAAAGCAGCATTTCCGCTCCGGTCACGCGTTCGATATATGCGCCGAGATGGCGGTCAGGCGCCCATAGAATCTTTTCGCCCTCGGCGGCCAGATGATCAACGATGTCGACCGCGATGCTCGAAGTCACTACCCAGTCCGCGCGCGCCTTGACCGCAGCTGAAGTATTGGCGTAAACCACGACGGTGTGTTCGGGATGGGCGTCGCAAAACCGGGAAAACTCGTCGATCGGACAGGCGAGGTCGAGCGAACAGGCGGCTTCCAGCGTCGGCATCAGCACGGTCTTGTCCGGGCTGAGAATCTTTGCCGTTTCACCCATGAAGCGCACACCGGCCACAACCAGCACGTCGGCGTCGCAATCCCTGCCGAAACGCGCCATTTCAAGGCTGTCCCCAACGAAACCGCCGGTCTCCTCGGCCAGTTCCTGCAAGTCCGCGTCGACGTAATAATGCGCGACAATCATGGCGTTCCTGCGCTCAAGCAGGTCCATGATCGCGTCCCGGTATGCGGCGCGCTCGCGCACACTCGGCGCATCAGGCTGCACAGCCCGGTCGAGATGCTGCTTTACCAGCAAGCTGTCGGCAATCAGCCGGCTTTCGTCAACTACGCCGACACCGCGAGAAAGACGAGTTTCCTGCATTCCGGTCTCACCAAGTTAGCTGAATATTTTAACACAATGAAATCTCTGGCTCTTTACCGTGTATGGAATTGTATGGGGGATCAATTTCCCTGATTGCGATGTTTGCACTCTGAGGTGGTCCCACTTTTTTGGACAGTTTCCCAAGGTGTGCTCCAATGCCGAGAGGAGGCACGGGCATGGCCGGGAAGAGACGCCGTTTCACGACGGAGTTCAAGAAGCGCGTGGCGCTGGAAGCGCTACGCGAACGCGACACGGCGCAGGCGATCGCGTCGCGTTGCGAAGTGCATTCCAATCAGGTGAGCGCCTGGAAGCGGCAGGCGGTTGAAAGTCTGGACGAGGTGTTTTCGGGCGCCGGGTCCAAGCGCGACACGGACCGGGAAGCGACGA
>JANQSV010000010.1 GCA_028279115.1 Pseudomonadales bacterium | reverse complement strand
ATTCCAAGCGTAACCGGGAAACACGAATACTTTGATCTTTAACAGGTGTGACGTATCCCTTTCGTCTCCAGTCATAGCCGGTAATGTTGTGCCAGACACTGAACAGGGCGCCGGGCAGCGCCGCGGTGGCGGAAAAGAACTGCAGGGCCAACGCCACGCCGAGGCCCGAATTCTGCATGCCCACTTCGATGGCTATGGTGCGGCTCCGCTTTCGGTCCAGGCCCAGGAGACGGCTGCACCAATAGCCTCCGCTCAGCCCCAACAGATTGTGCAAGACGACCGCAACCGCGGCAAGCAGGCCGATCTGGGGCAGCCTGCTTGCATTGAGCGCGACGACGATGGCGATGATGAGCAGAATCGCGGCGATCGCCAGGCTCGGCAACACGAATTCGATGCGCCGGATCAGCCCCGGCGCGAAATAATTGCAGGTTCCCCCAAGCAGCACCGGCAACAGCACCATTTGCAGGATGCTGAACAGCAGCCCCAGGGTATCGACCTCAACAGTCTGCGAAAGATAAAAGGAAACCAGCAGGGGCGTGGCGACCACGCCGATCAGCGAGGACGTCAGCGTCATGCTGATCGAAAGCGCCACATCGCCCCGCGCCAGCCAGGCGATGACATTGGACGCGGTGCCGCCGGAACAGCAGCCCACGAGCACGAGCCCCGCGGTCAACTGCGGCGACAGCCGCAGCAGGTCCGCAAGCGCGAACGCCGCCAGCGGCATCAGCAGGAATTGCAGCAGGACGCCGATGAACACTGGGATGGGATTGCGCGCGATGCGCGCAAGGTCCGCCCGGGTCAAGGTCAGACCCATCATGAACATGACCAGGGCCAGCAAGGGAACGATGACTCCCTGCAGCGCCGCGAACTGCCGGTCGGCGAAGAAGGCGACTGCTGAAAGCAGCACCGCCCATAACGGAAATAGTGCGTTGAATCTGCGCATGAATTGCTCGGGTTGCCGTTGGATTTCCGGCGGCGGATTATGACATGGAAACGAGCGCTCGACGGATTCCCGCGCGGACCATTATAGATTGTTACCCCGATGGCGCCGATACAGGCCTTCTCCATTTCGGCCATGATTGGTGTAATCTTCGGCATAGATACTTCCATGCGAGTCGCGGATATGGAGCCGATGGAAGCGCTGAGGCATGAGCAGGAAATCGTCAACGTCATTCCGCGCGAAGCGAAGCGTAGTCGCGGAATCTCGTCGGAAAGCCAGAAAGAATTCCGCGCCTTCGCGGAATGACAGAATGAGGGAGTGAAGAATATGCGAATTTGCTGTTTTCTGTTGTGCGGACTCCTTGCCGCCGCCGGCAACGCCCAAATCGATTCCGGTCCGTGGGCGGCCTACGGCGAAGCCGAGGACCTTGCTGTCCTCGCCGAACTCGAAAGCGAGGCAATGCATTACCAATTGCTGCGTTCACAGTATCAACGCGGAGCGGCGTTGTGGTCTGGTTTCGAGGCGGAGCTCGCGGATTTCGGGGAAGCGCGATACGAAGCGCTGAAGCCGCTGATACTCGGCGCGTCGATCAACCGATTGCAACAGGCCGTGGACAGCGGCGAGTTGAGTTACGAGACCCTGACCGGGTTCTATCTTTACCGCATTCGCGAGACCGAAAACGATCCGGCGCAATATCTGAACGCGGTGATTTCGCTCAATCCCGCGGCCCTCGAACAGGCGCGGGAACGCGACGCCGGCCATGGCGAAAACCACGATCCGATTTTCGGCATGCCGGTTCTGCTCAAGGACAATGTCGGCGCCGCCGGCATGCCGACAACCGCCGGCGCATTTGCCCTGGCGAACAACGAAGCCGGCAACGCCTTCATCGCCGAGCGGCTGATCGAGCGCGGCGCGATCGTCCTCGGCAAGGCGAATCTCAGCGAATGGGCGTATTTCTTTTGCGGCGATTGCCCGTCCGGCTGGAGCGCGATGGGCGGCCAGACGCTTAATCCCTATGGCAGGCTGGTCTTCGGCACCGGCGGTTCGAGTTCGGGCAGCGGCGCCGCGATAGCCGCGGAGTACGCCGTGGCCGCCGTGGGCTCGGAGACTTCCGGCTCGATACTCTCGCCTGCGAGCGCCAATTCCCTGGTCGGACTGAAACCGACCACGGGCAGCCTGAGCCGTACGGGCGTAGTTCCCATTTCGGCCACGCTTGACACGACCGGCCCCATGGCGCGCTCGGTGGCGGACGTCGTGGCGCTGTTCAACGCCATGACGGGTTATGACGAAGACGATCTCGCCATGCCGCGTCTAGCCGAGGATCTGATGCTGGAATACCGCCTCACGGGATTGTCCGGCAAGCGCCTGGGTCTGCTTGAGTCGATGACCGGGGACGGCTTCTACCAGCAGGCCGCAGACTTGCTGGCGGCCAATGGCGCGACGATTGAACCGGTTTCTTTCGCCTGGGATGGCCCGGAATCGTTCGGCGAATTTCTCGGCGCTGAAATGGTGCGTGATCTCGCGGCCTATCTTGCGGACCATGCAAGCGCCGGAGTCGAAATCGCGTCGGTGACCGACTTGCGCGCGTTCAATCTCGAAGATCCGACCAGAATGCCCTACGGGCAAGCGGAGGTCGACATGATGGCGGAACTGGACTACAGCGCCGAAGAACTCGAAGCCCTCCGCGCCGAATTGCAATCCTATGCCCGCCTGCAAATGGAGAACCTGTTCAGTCAGCACGATCTCGACGTGCTGTTGTCGCTGAACAACATACACGCCGGCGTCGCCGCGCTGGCCAATTTTCCGGCTCTCACCATTCCGGCCGGCTATCGGGAAAACGGCCGTCCGGTGGGCCTGACGCTGATCGCGCCGTCTTTCCAGGAACAGGTTCTGATCGACATTGGCGCCGAATTCGAACGCCTGACGATGGCGCGGCGTCCGGCGGCAAACTATCGATAGATTTTTTCGCCGTCATTCTGCGCGGAGCGAAGCGCAGTCGCAGAATCTCCCGAGGAATAGTGGCCTC
>JANQSV010000007.1 GCA_028279115.1 Pseudomonadales bacterium | reverse complement strand
GAAGGACAGGCGCAGGAAGTGGCGGACCTGGCCGCGTATCTCGCCTCGTCCGAATCGAGCTTCATGACCGGCGCAAGTCTGGATATCAACGGCGGCCTCTATTTTTCCTGACGCAGGCGCGCTTGCGCGTCATCCTGCGCGAAGTGACTTGGGGCTTGCATGCCCCTCGCCCCTACGGGGCGGCGCTGCGCGCCGTCCAAAATGGCTATCCCGCCATTTTGTCGCAGGATCTCCGCGGGCTTCCAAAAGTTTGAATTGAGAGAGGAGTTTTGAGTTTTGGCTGAATACATCTGCTTTGGCGAAATCATGCTGCGCCTGAAATCGCCGTCTCATGAGCGATTGTTTCAATCGCCGAACCTGGAAGCCACATTCGGCGGCGGCGAAGCCAATGTCGCCGTCTCGCTGGCGAATTTCGGTTGCGACGCCGCTTTCGTCAGCGCCTTGCCGAACAATGCGATCGGCGACGCGGCGATTCGCGAGTTGCGCAAGTTCCGTGTGGATACCGGGCACATCAGGCGATCCGGCGACCGCGTCGGCATTTATTTTCTGGAGACCGGCGCCAATCAGCGGTCGTCAAAGGTCGTTTACGATCGCGCCGGTTCTTCCATCGGCATCGCGCAGACGGGCGATTTCGACTGGGATGAAATTCTCGCCGAAGCGAAATGGTTGCACATAACCGGAATTACACCGGCGTTGAGCGCCTCGGCGGCCGGACTCAGCCTCGAAGCCGTGACCGCGGCAAGCGAGGCCGGAATTACGGTGTCCTGCGATTTCAACTACCGCGGCAAGTTGTGGAAGTATGGCAAGACCGCGCCGGAAGTCATGAACGAACTCGTCCGGTTCGTCGATGTCGGCATCGCCAACGAAGAAGACTGCCAGAAATCTCTGGGCGTCGAAGTCGATATCGATGTCGAGAGCGGCGAACTGGACACCGCCAAATATGAATTGCTCAGCGCGGAAATGTTGAAGAGGTTTCCGCGCATGTCCGTTATCGCGATCACCATGCGGGAATCGCTCAGCGCCGACAGGAATCAATGGTCCGCCTGTTTGCGCGATGCCGACGGTTTCAACTTGTCGCGGCGCTACGAAATCACCGACATCGTCGACCGGGTGGGCGGTGGAGACAGTTTTGCTTCCGGACTGATTTACGGGTTGAACACTTTCAATGACCGCGGGCAGGCGCTGGAATTCGCCGTTGCCGCGAGTTGCCTGAAGCATTCGATATCGGGAGATTTCAATCGCGTCGACACTGCGGAAGTATTGCAACTGATGCGCGGCACGGGCTCCGGGCGAGTGCAGCGCTAGGGAAGCTCTGGCCAAGTCAGAGCTTCCTGCGGCACATGGACGCGCCGCCGAATTCAAGGGCGTAAGCCATTGAATTCGTGAGCAAAACAAAACCACGCTTTTGTTTTGCTCAAGAGAAAAATTCCAAGGATGGAATTTTTCGGAGAATACCTAGTCTTCCAGCCCTGTCGAGAACTTCTTCAGCGCTTCCAGACCGGCGATATCCTGCGCGACCAGATCCAGATGTTCGCAAGGAATTTCCGGCAGGGCCTTGCCGAGAGTCTGCAGATGGAATTTCTGTTGGGCGCGGCGTTCTTCAAGGAATTTTCCCGCGCCGGCAGGCAATCTCTTGTTGACTACCAGACAGTCGATGGCCAGTCCCGCCTTGCGCAATTGATCGCGCAACTCGATGGTTTCCAATACCGGCAGGCGTTCCGCGACGAGCACGATCACGAAGGAAGTCAGTTCCGGGTCCGCCAGCGCTTCGCGCAGGTGCACGAACTTGAGCCGGCGGCGGTTGAGGACGCCGCGGATCTTGCTTTCCTTCTCGGCGGCCGGGTTCTTTTCGCCGACGATGTCCTCGGCCAAGGCCGAATCCGAACCGAGACCGCGCACGAACTCGGCGAAGCGGTCGGCGCGTTCGCGGCGCTGAATCAGGCCTTCGGTCCATGCGGTCATCATCTCGGGCAGCGCCATGAGCCGGGCGGTATGTCCGGACGGAGCGGTATCGAATATCACATGTTCGTATTCCTTCCCGCCCTGCTCGACGATCTCCGCCATCTTTTCCAGGATCGCCGCTTCCTGCATGCCGGGAGCGTCTCGCGACAGCGCGATGTGCTTGTCGATCTCCCCATGCATCTGCACCGGCATCAGGCTGTGCAGCGCGCCTGATACTTCGCTCATGTGCTCCTGCACGGTCGCTTCGGGATCGAGTTCGAGACCGTCGAGATCCGGCGCGAGCCGCACCGGCCGCGGGCCGATCTCGCGATTGAAAAGATGACCAAGGTTGTGGGCGGGGTCGGTTGAAACGAGCAGCACGCGTTTGCCTTCGCCGGCAAGGGCAAGCGCTGTTGCGGCGGAGACGGTGGTCTTGCCGACGCCGCCCTTGCCGCCGAAGAAAAGAATCTGCCTGGAGCGCGCGAGATCTAGCAGCAATTCACATGATCCAATGGCGAGCGTTCCATGCCCATGCGCTGGTGCCATTCATGAAAGCGTTCGTAAACAACCGGCAGCAATTCCATGGTGTAGAAGGCGGCGGGATTCGGCACGCCCATGCTTTCGGCAAAGACGATCAGCATGAACAGGTCTTCCTCGTCGCGCCCCGCCCGCGCCATGGCCCGCCGGTGCGGCGTCACATAGTACTCGTACAGCCCCTGTTCGATGCGTTTCAGCAGTCCCGGCTTGTCGCGTGTAGTCTTGGCTTCGTTCACAGATTGCAATACTCGGGAGTTTGTGGCGATTGTACTTCAGCCTCCCCACTCAGGTCATTCTGCGCGGAGCGAAGCGGAGTCGCAGAATCTCCCGGAATTATGCACCTTCCGAGGAGATCCTGCGACTACGCGCAGGATGACAGAAAGACCTTTAGTCTTTGCGGGCGCGCAACTTCCGGGCTTCCATGGGTGTGATCCGCAAGGGCCGGTAAATCTCGATCCTGTCCCGCGGTTTCAGAACGTATTCCCTGGGCGCCGGCGCGCGCTTGCCATCGAGTTTGCGCGAGAAGATGCCCATGACCGCCGTTTCGAGATCGATTTCGGGAAACTCATCGACGATTCCGGATAGTTTCACCGCCTCCCAGGCGGTCGTACCCCGTGGCACTTCGAGGCGTGCGATGCGCTGGCGTTCGGGCGTCGCCCAGGCGACCTCCACTTCGATGGCGCCCGCGGCTTTGCTCATCGACCGTAGACTGCCTCGGCGCGCGCCACCATGGCGTCGACCATGACGCCGGCGGTATCGCTGAACAATCCGCGAGCCGCGAGATTCACGATTGCCGAACGGAACTCGAAATCCATCTGCAAGCTGACCTTGCAGGAGTTTTCGCCGAGGCTTTCGAACCGCCATTGCGCCCCGAAATGCGAGAAATCGCCTTCCACCAGTTCCATGTCGATTGTCTCGGGCGGCCGCAGCCGATTGCGGGTAACGAAACGTTGCCGGATACCGGCGCGTCCCAGGCTCAATTCGCCGACGAGTTCGCCGTCGCCGCTGGAAAGCACCCGGGCGGACTTGCAATGGGGCAGAAACAAGGGGTATTGCTCGATATCGTTCACCAGGTCGAACATCCGCCGGGCGGAATGGGGCAGCAAGGCGCTGCGGACCACGGATACCATCAGAGATATATCTGGTGAACGGTGCTCAGGAATACCACCAGCAGCACGACCGGAATCACGGCGCCAAGCGAAAGATCGACATAGCGGTGCAGCCAGGAGCCGCGATAATTCGGGTCGCCGACTTCGAGTTCCCCGGCAAGCCCGCTCAGTTTCCAGCGCCATGCGCAAAAGATGCACACGGTAAATCCCACCAGTGGCAGGATGGTCTCGTAGAACACGTCCGACACCAGGTCGAAGAAGGATTTCGACCCGCCGCCGTAACTCGTGAAATTCGTGAAGAACTCGGATATTCCGAGCGACATCGTGGCGGGAATGGTGAAGACCGCCATCAATACCGCCTGCACCAGGATCGCCTTCCGGCGGGAGATCCCGAATTCGTCGATCCAGCAACTGATGGGGATCTCGATGATCGAAACCAGCGAGGTCAGCGCGGCGAAGAACACCAGGGTGAAAAAGACGATTGCGGCCAAGCTGGCGCCGAAATAGCCCACGGCGGCTTCCATGGAAAGGAAGATCTTCGGCAGGAAGCTGAAGATGAGCCCGACGCTGCTCGTGGAAAGGTCGTCGGTATTGGTGTTCGGATCGAAAGCGAAAATTGCCGGCAGGATCAGCAGTCCGGCGAAGAAGGCGATGCTCGTGTCGGCTATCGCCACCATGCGCGTGGAGCCGGCAATACTGTCCTCGCGGCTGAAATACGAACCGTAGGTAATCAGGATTCCCATGCCGAGCGACAGCGAGAAGAAGGCCTGGGAGAGAGCGCCGTTGATCACCGCCAGGTCCATGCGCGAGAAATCGGGCACGAGATAATAGGCGATGCCGACACTGGCGTTTTCCAGCGTCAAAACGAAGATCGTCAGCGCCACAAGCATGACCGCGAGCGTCGGCATCAGCACCCGCGCCAGCCGTTCGATGCCGCCTTTCACGCCGCCGAGCAGGATGACGAATACCAGCGCGAGCAGGAAGATCAGATAGCCGAAAGTCGTGGGCCGGGCGGCGATTTCGCCGAAGCTCGCGTCTTCGGCGAGCATACCCAGACCGCCGGTCGCGAGTTCCTTAAGATAGACGAGCAACCAGACGGTAATGACCGAATAAAACACCGCGATCATGAAAGGTGTCAGGATCGCGAGCATGCCGACGCCGTGCCACAGCCTGCTGCCGCCGGAGAGCTTGAGAAAAGCGCCGACCGGATTGCGCTGGGTATGACGGCCCATGGCGACTTCGGCCATCATCACCGGATAACAGATCACTACGATAAAGAACAAATACACCAGCAGAAACGCGGCGCCGCCGTTCTTCGACGCCATCACCGGAAACGCTACGAGATTGCCCAATCCCACCGCCGATCCGGCCGCGGCGAGGATGAATCCGACCCTGGAAGAAAACTTCCCTCTTTCGTGTGACATTCGCTTGCCCCCTGTTATAGTTGCGCTTCCCTGGAAGATCGTCATGAAGAAGAACGCACCTGATACCACAATAGTGGTCAACAGGAAAGCAACGCACGACTATTATATCGAAGAAGGCTTCGAGGCTGGTCTATGCCTGCAAGGCTGGGAGGTGAAGAGTCTGCGCGCGAAGAAGGCGCAGTTGACCGACAGCTATGTGCTGATGAAGGATGGCGAGGCATTCCTCATGGGCTGCCATATCATACCGCTGCAGACGGCGAGCAGCCATGTCGTCGCCGACCCGAACCGCACGCGCAAGTTGCTGCTCAACAAGAAGGAATTGTCGAAACTGTTCGGCGCGACGCAGCAGAAGGGTTACACCTGCGTTTGCACCCATCTCTATTGGCGCGACCATCTGGTCAAGTGCCGCATCGCCCTGGCGCGGGGCAAGAAGGAACACGACAAGCGCGCAAGCATCAAGGATCGGGAATGGAATATCGACAAACAGCGCATCGTGCGCCAAGTCAACCGCTGATAAAGGAAATTGGTCTTACCAATAAAATTAATTTGTTTTGCACTTTTGGTTAGCTTTCGTGGTACACTCGGATTCCTGGCGTCGGCCAACACCGTCTGAAAATCCAGTTTCCAGGAGAGAATCCAAATGCGCACTACTACTTTTACTCTGCGACGTTCGTCGTTGCTGCTTGCGCTATGCGCGCCGACTCTGTTGCCCGCGACCGCGGCTCTCGCCCAGCAGGCCGAAAGCGCCGACGTAATCGAGCAGATCGTCGTCACGGGCGTGCGGCGCGATATCCAGAATTCCA
>JANQSV010000070.1 GCA_028279115.1 Pseudomonadales bacterium | reverse complement strand
CCAGTCCATCACCGCGACCAGGTAGAAAAAACCCCCGGAAACGGGGATGTAGGTGATGTCCGCGCACCACACCTGATCCGGACGGTCAGTGACCAGATCGCGCGGCAGGTAAGGATACACACGGTGTCGCGGGTTGGGCGCGCTGGTGCGCGGCTTGCGGTAGATCGCCTCCATGCCCATCAGACGCATCAGCCCGCGCACCCGGCGCCGGCCGGCGACGATCCCCTCGCGCCGCAGATGGCGCGCCATCTGCCGGCTGCCGTAAAACGGATGCGCCGGATGCAACGCGTCGAGCCGGCGCATCAGCGCCAGGTTCTCCGCGCTTTCCCCCGCGGGCGGGCGGTACTGCGAAGAACGGCTCACGCCGAGCAGCTCGCATTGCCGGGACAGCGACAGCCCGCAGCCGCGGTCGATCATGCCGACCCGATCGGAACGGCTCGGCGCCCCAACCCGCGCGGAAAAAAATCCCGTTCCACCGTCAACTCGCCGATCTTGGCGCGCAGGTCCCGGATCGTCGCTTCCCGGTCCGCGTCGCGGTTACACCCGGCGCCCGCAAACACCTCGTCCAGACTTTCAAGCGCCTGCCGCTTCCAGGCGCTCACCTGATTGGGATGCACTTCGCAACGCGACGCGATCGCCTGCGCCGTGTCGCGTTCGCGCAACGCTTCCAGCGCCACGCGCTTCTTGAACTCCGCCGTGAAACGGCGTCTCTTCCCGGCCATGCCCGTGCCTCCTCTCGGCATTGGAGCACACCTTAGGGAACTGTCCAAAAAAGTGGGACCACCTCAATGCTTGAACTCGCTTCCAAACTGTGGTTCGATTGTCATTGAGAGGTTGAGGAGGCTGGTTGAGTCGGGTGTCTTACTCAATACATCAGTTCTTAAGCCTTACTTAGGGCGGTTTCTAACGGTCTCGCAAGTTGGCAGGAAATTATGCCCCCGTGGTCTCTCAACGACCCGACACCAATTCTGATGTTGGAATTATGGTGAGAGCAAGCTGAGTGTTTTGGTTATGAGTGACAAAGAAAAATTTGACAGAATAGCAGGCCACTATTACGCGCAAAAACACATTGAGAATCAAAAGCGACTAGCAGATGCATCTGAAGTAAATGCGGGCATTTATAGGCCGAGACGGTCTCGTTTGTTTTGGGTGATATTGATTGGCATGACGTTCTGGACACTCATCGACCCTGAATCAGCAATTCCCTTTATTCGTGGAACAATTGAATTTACTTATTGGGCTGTTGTTACCATTGCTGAACTAATCAAAGACAACATTGAAAGCTATGATTGGGGGAGTATTCTAAATTCGTAGAATAATGAGTGAAGCGTGACAATATGAATTCTTATAATTTGATCTATACATTGTCAGGTTGTCCCAAAAAGTATATTAATTAATACAATTCATCAGTGAAAAGCCACATTAAAGTAGTCACCATAAAGCTCAGGCCAAATGTTTGGGGATCACATCCATGACTAGACAGAAAAGGATTAACCTAGATGATCTAGTTCGTTGTTCGCCCACTGATCGAAGCGCAGCAATGGGATGCCCGTTGAGTTGTCGAACCACTCGCCATGAAGCCTATACTCCCGGCACCAGTGATGCAGAGCGCCTTCAGCAGATCGACAGCTAGGATTGGTGGGCAGTCCCGTTTTGTCCCGGACCAACTGCACCCGAATAACATTGATATCAAGGGGTGACGCCATCCGCACTGCTGTCAATCGTTCTAATGGGTTTCTTGACATGCCGATCTTTATTGTTTTGAGATCGGGTGTGGCGAAAACGTAAACGAATCTGCCAGGAGGGATGTTTCCGAGGTCTCTAATTACTGTCGAATGTCGCGCCGTTTTCCGGAGCCTTTTAACCATTTTTTTCACACGCTTTTTCCCTTTGCTGTTCTATTTCTTGGTTGCTCCGTATCAACATTTATCGGCACGGCACACCGAATCCCAAACTGCAACCGGCATCATCACGAATCGACTGTCTAGCTATGCATGTAATCCCCAAATATTTCACGTATTGATCCCTAGCAGAGAAATCTTATCGGAAAATGGGGGCGCGAGGCCGTGGGGATGAGAGTAGCAGGAGCTTAAGTCCTTAAAGCAGTGCGGGCAATTATTGTTTGCTTGAAATCTTCAAGTGGTTTCCGTTCAGCGCAGCAGAGTTTGCGGTAACGACTAGTGCTGGAACGATTAAGAATATGTGCCTTTTCCGTAACGTGGAGGATCGTCAAGGCGTTTTCCATGTCCTGCTTGTGGGCAGGAACTGGTCCATCGTGTACTCGGAAGTTGTTCATGACCCAACCATTCGGATTGGTGCTACGCCAATTTCGGTAGCCTTCATCGTCGTTGTAGAACTCAACGCAATTTGCCGGCAATTCAATTTGTCCTGACATTTTGCCGGCGAGGGCGAAGCCTTCTGCGGGTAGCGGAATAGCATCGCAGTCCATCTGTTGGCCCGTAGTGGCCAGACTTTGTTGAGATTTGGGATTTTGCATGTTGATCTTTCTCCAAGGCAGATTTCAATAAATCACAGCGTGGCGCTGCAATTCAAAAGGCTACTGACGCGGATCGGTATCGTCAAACATAATTTCGTATAAAATCTAAATAGAAATCATATAGTTAACATATTGACGGAATATTGGCAGCGTATAGGACGATATAGGGCGCAGTGAACTGCTGGGGACGTTCGTGAGCGGGGTGATAAGCGCATTGCCGAAACAATTGCGCAATGCTCAGGGCGAATCCGTTCAGAGCCAAGGTTTCAGCCGCACGAGCATGGATTCCGCACGTTGTGAGTCGCCGTCGGGTGGCGGGAAGTGCAGCGGGCGTGCGAGGCAGGACGCCGAGCCCGAAGCCTACAGGGATGTATTCACGGCGTCCGCTGAACTTCCCGCCACCCGATGGCGACGGATCGAAGCCACTGAACCCTATCAATAATCCCAACGAGATTCTGCGACTTCGCTTCGCTCCGCGCAGAATGACGAGGTGGGGTGCTTCGCTCCGCGCAGAATGACGAGGTGGGGTGCTTTGCTGTGCGCAGAATGACACGGCTGGCGCCTGACGATCAGTTGCGGTACAGCGGGACGAGGGCGTAGCGCGCGGCCTTGCGCCGCTTGCGGATGCGCCTGCGCTTGGTTCTGCGCAGATCGGCGACCAGTCGGGCGAGCGCCCGGGTATCGATCGCATCGGGCGCGTCCGGCGTCGCGGCGATGTTGAACAGCGCGGCCTGGATGTCGTTGACGAAGGCGTGCAACCCGGGAACCTCTCGCTGGTTGAGAATATCTTCCATGTTGGCGATGCGCCGGGTGTCGATGTGATGGTCGGCCCAGCCAACCAGGCAGCGCCTGATTTTCCTGATATCGCCGCCGGCAAGCGCCTTGCGCAATTGACGCCAGGCCACGGCCTCGTTGTTTTCGGGAGCGTAATGCAACTCGACCCGGCGCCGGCGTTCGCGCAGGAAGCCGGCGATTTCCGGATGATGAGGCCGCACGAGCGCCAGGTACAGCGAGGCCGCGACGACTGCGATAACGATGCCGAGAAGCCAGTTGAGCCAGTTTTCCCCGATTTCGATGGTATCCGCCGCGGCCTGGGCGTCGATCGTCTCCTGATCCACTACCGGGCCGGCGGCGAGCAGTTCGGCGAGGTCCTCGCCGGTGCCGGCGACAGTCTGCTCCGCTGGCGTCGCGCCCGCCAGCGCGGTGATTGCAAGTGTCGTGGCCGGGATTCTGGCAAACTCCTGTTGATTGGTGTCCACGTTCCACCAGGGAATCGCGACTTCAGGAATTTCCAGGGCGCCGGCTTCGGTGGCGACGATGGAACTTCTTTCGACCCGCGTACCGACAATGCTGCCGTCGACGAACATGCGCTCGATTTCGGAAGGTTCGGGATACACGTTGGCGCGGGCCACCACCAGCTCGTTGAGCGGCGGCAGCACGGCGCCGTCGAGACCTTCGGCCCGCATGCTGATCGT
>JANQSV010000060.1 GCA_028279115.1 Pseudomonadales bacterium | reverse complement strand
ACGATCATCGCCGGCGCCGATCAATTTGCGGACGCAAGCCGCAATCGATCCGGCATCACCCTCGCCCGCCGCCGCCTGTAACTCCGCGACGCCGCCGCTTTCCACGTGCAAGACCCGGCCACCGAACACAAGCAACGTGGCATCCACCTGCCGCAGCAATTCGCGGCCGGCATCGGCAAACAGCAAGCGTCTGAGCGCCGGAGGCAGCCGAGCCGCCCATGAGCCAGATGACTGATACATCAAATCCCGAAGCGTCCGGAGACTACTCCCCTTCTACGTTCTTAATCAGGGAGTTAGTCGAAGAAGATGCGAATAAAGTTTTAGTGGCTTCGAAACGTCGCTGCCGCGATGGGAGTATGCGGCGGACGCCGTAAATACATCCCTGTAGGCTTCGGGCTCGGCGTCCTGCCTCGCACGCCCGCCGCATACTCCCATCGCGCCATCGACTTACATTGTGCAGATACGTGGGCCGAGGCTTCGATCAGTATGGGGATTTGTCAAAAGAATGGAACAGCGGTGTCTAGATAATATGGTTCAGGGATTGCGACTGACTAAGGGCCGAGTGTGTGCGGGGTGTGCCTGGAGGCGTCGTAAGCGAGGAGCGAGCCATGGATGGCCTAAAGCGACGAGCGTTCGATTCGAAGCTCGACATGGATGTCGAGCTGAGATTAAGCCGGAAGGCACACCCCGCGCGCGCTCGGCCCGACTCGCCCGCACTCAATTTTCGTTCAGAGCGCGGCGCGTTCCCGGGCTACCAGGAAGTCTACTATGTCCAGCATCATTTGCTGGGTTGGGACGTCGGGGCCGTTGGCGATGAGGTATTTGCCGTTGACGATCATGTTCGGCGTGCTCTGGATGCGGTAGGCCCGCATGCGGCTTTCGGCCTGGTTGACGCGGGTGCGGACGCCGAAGGAGTTGAAGGCGCGGCTGAATTCTTCCCGGTCGATGCCGTGACTCGCGAACAGGTCGCCGATCTGCCTTTCGTTCTGCAGGCGGTTGCCTTCGAGATTGATCGCGTTGAAGACGGGCTCATGAAGGATATCAAGGGCGTCGAGGGCTTGGGCGGTGTAATAGATCCGGGCGTGGATATTCATCAGCCCGTTCCACATGGCGGGGAAGCGCATGAAGTCGACGTCGATGGGGGCGTTCGCCTTCCAGTCCTCGATCAGGGGTTCGAAGCGGAAGCAGGCCGGGCAACCGTACCAGAAGGCTTCGATCACTTCGATTTTGGAGCTGTCGCGGGTATTGACCGGGTCTTCGAGGGTCACGTAATGTGTGCCGTCCACGAATCGTTCCACCTGCGCGGAAGCGCTGTTCTCGAGAGGCAGAACGAGAACAAGAGACAAGATCGTGAGCGTTCGTCTGATCATGGATTCTCTCCGGATACGTTCGGAAATTCTGTTTCGTCGCAAGCTGACACAGACCGCCGCGGCTTGCCACGCGCGGCGGCGGCAAACCATCAGTGCAGGCCGGCCAGATAGCTGGCCAAGGCTTCGAGTTCGGGGTCGGTCAGGCGCTCGGTGACGAGGCGCATCATGCCGTCCGGGTCGTTGGCGCGCGCCCCCGAGCGGAAGTCCTTGAGTTGCCGCAAGGTGTACTCGGGGTGCTGGCCGCCGAGGACGGGGAAGCCCGCGGGGGCGTTGCCGGTTCCGGTTGGCGAATGGCAGGCGGAGCAGGCGGTTACCTCGAGTTCCCCAACGCCTGAGCGATACAGGCTTTCGGCGAGCTCGACGCTGCCGGGGTCGGCGCCGAGCAGGGTCGGCGTCTGGGCGGCGTAATACGCGGCGAGATCCTCGATGTCCTCATCGCTGAGATTGATGACCATGGCGGCCATGATCGGGCCGGGCCGGGCGCCGGACTTGAAGTCCTGCATCTGCTTGATCAGGTAGCGCGCGTTCTGGCCGGCGATCTTGGGGTTGATGGCGAGTTCGCTGTTGCCGTCGGGCCCGTGGCAGGTCGCGCACAGGGCGGATTTCGCCTCGCCCGCGGCGGCGTCGCCCTGGGCTGGCGCGACATGCGCGAACATGGCGGCGGCGATGGCGGACAGCGACAGAATCAGCGACTTTCTCATTTCCTCTTTCCCGCAAGATCGGCAAGTTTCAATTCGACCGCGGATTATAGCCTGATTCCCGGCGGCTCTCCATTGCCGTTCAGGCATCTCTGCTATTCTTCGCCCCGGAGGGGCTCATGCAATACGATCAGACAACATTCGCATTGAGCGCGGTTTCCCTGGATGGGTGTCCGGGGGACAGCGCGGCGGAGGTGGCGTTTGCGGGGCGCTCGAATGCGGGGAAGTCGAGCGCGATCAACGCGATTTGCCGGCAGTCGCGGCTGGCGCGCACGAGCAAGACGCCGGGGCGCACGCAGATGCTCAATTTCTTCGTGGTGCCGGGCGTTGCGGGGCGCTACCTGGTGGACCTGCCGGGTTACGGTTATGCGAAGGTGCCGCTGGAGGTCAAGGAGCAATGGCAGCGTGAGATGCAGCACTATCTGAACGGGCGCGAGCAATTGCGGGGGATCGTGCTGCTCAGCGATATCCGGCATCCGCTGAAGGAATTCGACCGGCAGATGATCGACTGGGCCCAGGGCGCCGGCCTGCCGCTGCATCTGTTGCTGACCAAGGCGGACAAGATGAAGCGGAATCCGGCCCACAACGTCATGGCCGAGGTGCGCAAGGAATTGTCGGGACGCGGCGCGCTTGAGGCGCAATTGTTTTCGGCGACCGCCGGCGTCGGTCTGGAACAGGTGCGCGAACGCCTCGATTCCTGGCTGGGCGGGTGACGATGTCAACCATTCGATATAACCTCTATTGGAATTTATAAAACGCTGTTTAAGATAGTTAAATATCGATATACTATGCCTTATGAAGCGCAAAATCTTTCCCCCGTCCGCCCGGCGGGCATTGCGATCCCTGGGGAGCGACATCCGTATCGCCCGCAAGAAGCGCCGTATGCCAGTGGCGGATTTCGCCCAGCGCATGGGTGTCTCCCAAGGCACCTTGACGCGTTTGGAGCGCGGAGAGCCGGGCGTCTCCATGGGCGTCCTCGCCATGGCGCTTACGGCCCTGGGCGAATTGGGCCGGCTCGAGGAAGTTCTGGATGTTTCGCGTGACGACACCGGCTTGCTGCTCGATGTAACAAGCCTGCCCCAGCGCATTCGCGGATCGAGAGCCAAGTGAGCAAGTCAACCCGCCGCATCGGCATCGCCATGGGCGATACGCTCCAGCGGGTGGGAGAACTCATTTTCGAAACCGACGGGAGACGCCAGACCAGTCTTTTCCGCTATGCCCTCGAATGGCTGGACGACAGGGACAGTTTCCCCCTGGCGCCGAATCTGCCCTTATCCGACACGCATTTCCATTCCGGCTCCCGCTCAAGTCCGCGATCCGCGCTGCCGGGGCCTGTAGCGGACGGCGCGCCGGATGCCTGGGGGCGCGGCCTCATTCGCAAAGCCCGACGGCGCGGACTGACGGAACTGGACTACCTGCTCGCCGTGGACGACACCACCCGGCAAGGCGCCTTGCGCTATCTGGACGAGGCGGGCCAGCCCCTGGCGCAGACCTATCCGCCCGTGCCGCGACTAAACGAACTCGACGATTTGCGCCGGCTGGTTGGCTCGGCCGACGAAGGCTTCGAACTCGCCCCCGATTTGCGAGACCGCCTGATCGGTAGCGCCGGCTCCCTCGGTGGGGCCCGGCCCAAGGCCACAGTCCGCGACGATCGGGGCGCACTGGCCATCGCCAAGTTCACCTCGGCACAGGACACCATGCCTGTTGAACGCATGGAAGCAGCGACGCTCGCGCTGGCCAGGGATACCGGCCTTAACGCCGCTTCCGCGCACGTCGAACTCAAGCGCAGCGCACACCCTGTGGCCGTTATCCAACGGTTCGACCGGACTGCGTCCGGGAGGCGAACTCATTATCTTTCCGCGCAATCCTTCCTTGGGGTGGAAGACGGCACCGACGCTTACTACACCGACATCGCCGATATGTTGCGAGCTCACGCCGCGGACGCAAAGGCGGAGATGGAGGAACTCTATCGCCGCATTTTATTCACGATCCTCGTTTCCAATAACGATGACCACCTCAAGAATCACGGCCTGCTCAGCGTCGGCGGCGGGCGCTGGTCGCTGGCGCCCGCGTTCGATATCAACCCGCAACCCTATCGGCGCCGGCATCTGGAAACCGGCATCAGCGAGCAAAGCGGCAACGCGGCCTCGATAGAGGCCGCGCTGGAAGCCGCGCCTTTTTTCGACATCAGCGCGGACAGCGCCGCATCCATGCTGGCCCGCATGGCCACGACCGTGCGGGAACGATGGCGCCACCACGGCCTCGCGGCAGGCATGACGCCAGCCGAAATCAAGCTGTACGAAGACGCCTTCGACCACGAGGAAACAAGCACGGCACAACGGCTGGCGGGCGCATTTGACCGTTGAGTGTGACAATCTGGATGCATGGGCGGCGAAACGGCGGGGCTAGATAGGCGGCGGCGTTACCTTGGCGAAAGTCTCCGAACCGCAATACGACTTGCGCACGATGGGGACTGTGCGCCTCTCACGCCCAGGTGTGTTCCGGACGACGGGTGAGGTCCTCATAAAGGACAACCAAGAGGGAGAAGCGCGCAAGGAGACTCGGGACACGGTCGAGGAACCGGAGGATCGCGATCTTGACCGGCGGGTCCAAGCGCTTCGAGCGGGAGTGCGTTTGGGGCGCTCGGGGCTGTCGATCAAGAACGCCACGGCGACGTCGTCGAGAACGAAGAGCGCGACGAACAAGGTTACGTTTGGCCGAGACTAGCTGATCTACAGCACGTCAATCTGGCCCGATGAGGAAGAGCAGGAAGCGTGGCGCGTGACGTTTCCGGATGGCTACACCAGTGTTGTGCGCCTCTACCGGCCGGCACAGTTTGCGTTCGCTTTGGGCTTGGGGATCTGCGAACACATTGGTGTGTCAGGGAAACCCGCGCCGATGACCGGCACGTTCCACGGGTTCAGGACGGTGAAGGTTGAACGCAGCGCTCAGATGGTCCTGCATGGGCCGGTTCTTTATGTCGACGAGCCGTACGGGACCATCGAGACGGCTGAGGAAGGGTGGCCGCAAATCTGCTCGATGATCTTCGTGAAGTCGCGGGCGTACGCTGCGCAGAAGGAGTACCGATTCGCGGTCTTGTCGATCCCGGAGAACGTCGGTGAGGTGGTCGATCTTCCTGTTTCGGGGATGATGCAGGACTGCCTGAACCCGGTGAAGACACCCGCGGTCGGCTCCGAGCCGGAAGTGGCTATCGAGGAGGATGGGGGAAAGACGCCGAGGAAGCGGGAGACATCCAGCAGCTACACCTACCGTAGGCGGACTGTGAAGCGCGAAAGCGGAAATTGGGGCCACGGGGAGGAGGAGGGGCGCGAGAAGGAGGAGATCGTCGAGGAGATGGTGACGTCGCCGGAAGAGGTGCCAGCCCCGTTTCCCTCCGGGCAGAAACAGCCTGATGTGGTCATCTTCCATCAGATTGGCAGTCGCTACAGGTTTCGGCGCCACGCGTACCGCGACGAAGAGACGACGCGGTGGCGCATAGAGACGTTGCGGGAAAATCCGGCAATCGTTGAGAGGCCGCGTCTGGGCAAGCCGCCACCCGAACTCGAGGTGCCGGAGGATCTGCGGTTCGATGTGGTAGATGGGCCTCCAGCTCCCCCGGAGTTCATTCTGGACCTCTGTCTGAATCCCAGTATGCCGAGGCCGCCGGGGGAGTATCCGCGACTGAAGCGATTGAGTGGGCCTGAATTTGGTCACGCCATAGGCAGCTACTGGTCGCTCACGATGGCTCTTGGTCTGCTAGATGGGGTAGATCAGGAAAGAGCCGCGGCGTCGGGGTGGTACGCGTTCAGGTTCGTGCTTGACCTAGTCACGTCGTTCGGAGCCATCGTCAAGTCCGTCTGTGTCATCGACGAGTGTGTGGTCGTGGTGGAACTTCACACCGCACCGTCGACTGGAGCAGTAGCTTGGGCGACATTTTCCGGGACCGGGACTTACACCCTGTATGTTGATCGTGAGGGTGTCCAGGAACTGGTGTATCCGGCGAAGTTCTCCCGAGCGGGGCCAATCAGCGAAAGCACGCTAGTCGAGACCCTTGGCAAACATGGCTGGTCTCCCAAGAAGCGGAGGAGCGAAGCGAACAAGGACTATCGGAAGGGAGGCTTCAAGGCCTGGGCGACAGACATGATCCGAGAGGCGAGGACTTGGACGCAGCGTAGCGGCGCGGCCGGAGACCGATCGGCTGACGGACCTTGGAAGATGTTGGATGGTCGCCAGTAGCGAGAGTGGACTTCGGTGATGTCCCGCGACATGAGGCGCGCGCGTCGACGGCTTGAGCTCGAAAAGGCTGATGCAGCGGAGCGTGCGGGTGTTAGCGTCGCTGAATACACCAGGATTGAACGTGCCAGAGTACCTAAAGACGGTGAGGGTTTCGCTCGGATGATGACCGTAGCAAGGGGTCTCGGCGTTCGTACGTTGCGGCTGGAGTATCTGAGGCACTATCGGACTCACCTAGGGATTGAACTCTCTGAAGACCGGTTGGTGATGTTCCTTGAAAGGCTGTCGAGCGACATATCTGGCTCGCAGGCGCAGGGCTGCTATGCGAGTCCGTACAACGTGGTGAAGGTGGTCGAAGGCGCTGGGTTGGGTGCCGTACTGGACGGCAATAGCGCAGGAGACCGGGCGCTGTTTTCTCTTTGGATGACGACCATTCTAATGCGGTGCCGTGGATCCGACGAGGAACGCTATGTGCGGCTGGTGCAAGACAGTGTAGACCGGACGGAGATTCTGACGGCAAATATCGACTAAGGTAACCGCCCGCAATGTAACAGGCGGTTCGCCACTTGGGACCAGCTTCGGTCCCAAGATGCCAAGCCCCAGCGAACTCCCGTTCTCATACTCTTGACGGTGATGTTCTATACCGTCACGCAGACGTTTCTCTTTCAATTCCTTCCAGGATTCTACAGAAAGAACTTTTGCCGTTTCTCCGACCGACTGTGTTACGGTAGGAGGATGGGTTTCGGACAAAGACTGAAACTCAGCCTCAATCAATCGTCCGAATTCCCCTGGCGGAATGGCCGTCTCGTCTACCCGACTTGAAACAGAGTGGACTGCGCGAAACATCAATAACTCAATATGCCCCTTGAGCGTCCCAGGATCAAAATCCTTCTCCGACCTTTCTCTGAGGGCGGCCAAGTCAAAACTGAGGCCCGCAGGAATTGTCCACTTCAGGGGATTTGTTCTTGCCATATGGTCATTCACCAATTTGCCCGTCGAACAGGAGCTTGCCCATGTCTATAGTCGTGGCCGCTCGTACGTTCGTCAACCTGTGGGGGTACAGCACATTTGAGGCTGGGCGGGGCCATTCGGAACGCGTTGGCGGGCGACGCATGCGTCGCCCCTACGGATTCCCAGCGCGAGTCTTGGATAGTTCATCTCCCATTAATTGGAAATCCAATACTCAGTGCTATAAAATCGCCTTGATGGAAGTCGCTCGCGGGGCAGGGAATGCAGACGTTCAAGACAAAGGCTTTTGCGCGCTTCGCGAGTCATGAGGGGCTGGAGGACGCCGAGTTATGTGAGGCAATCGACCGCGCCCGGCGGGGCCTGATCGATGCGGATCTCGGCGGCGGTGTCATCAAGCAGCGCATAGCGCGGAAGGGCGGCGGCCGATCCGGCGGGTTTCGGACGATCATGCTGTTACGCAAGGGTGAACTGGCGTTTTTCGTCTACGGATTCGCCAAAAGCGACCGGAACAATTTGCGGCGGGACGAACTGACGACTTACCGGTTGCTGGCGGACGAATACCTGTCGCTGGACCAGGCCGGCCTCGCGGCGGCACAGTCGATCGGGGCAATTATCGAGGTGAAATGCGATGACCAGACAATACAAGAGTGAAGCGCTGGCGGCCGCGCACGAGGCGGCGCTCGGACTGGCCGAGGCCGGCGTAATGTCCAAGAAAACCATGCGCATGTTCGACCAAATGTGTCTGACACCCGTTCAGGAAATGTCACCAGCGGACATTCGGGCGCTTCGGCTGCGGGAAAACGCGAGCCAAGCCGTGTTTGCGCGCTATCTCAACGTGACGACGGGACTCGTGAGCCAATGGGAGCGCGGCGAGAAGCGGCCGCGGGGCGCTTCGTTGAAACTGCTCACGCTGGTTGCGAAAAACGGCCTGGCAGCAGTAGCATGACAAGGTCGCCTAGTTGAGTGAGTCGCCATCCAGTCGTTCCGAAAAATACTGCTTCGGTGACAATGCCGCCAAAATCATATTCCTACCGCATTAGCTTCTCTCCCTGAAATCGGTAGTCCTAATTTGTTTGGTCAAGTCTGTGTTCGCCATTGAGGAAACGTTGGCAGCATTGACTCTTTCCATAGAAAACAAAATCAACAAGGTTTTTCCTAAGCTTTATCCTGTCCAAGCACCCGGGATAAAGAACTCTCCATGTTTGAGGCGTGACCCAGTAATACCAAAAACGCGGTGGATCAAATAACTCTTCCCAATTTACAATTAGTCTACCGCCACTATTTTCGACAACTTACCCAATGGCGTGAATAGGCATATACGGAACATAGGTATCGTCCGCTTTCTTGGGAAATTTTACGCCTTTCATTGCCACCTTATCCCCTGGCTTGATTTGTATTGCCAAGGATATACTTTGCTTGCTATTGTAATCATTTTCCCAAATGGACGAATCGAAAAACTTTTTGACTCTATCCTTTTTTACATTAACGAGCCAATATACTGGTTCAGAATTCATTTTCTTCCTCTCTTCTACTGGTTTCGAGATCGTGGGGGACGGAAAAGTCACTTGAATATCATCTTCCCGACAAGCAAAGCGATCTATTTCCAGCAGCCGTACTCAGCCTTTGTACGTAAACTCGCTTAATCTCAAATGCCCATATGCTAGCACAGATAACGGTTCACTGAACTCCGCTGTATGTGGTAGAGTTCGTTCGATCATTGAAAAATCAAGGAAACCACGGATGCGTTTGTATTGTGCCCTTCTAGCAACTCTTGTGCTTGGCTGCGATTCTCCTACTCCTGACACCTTGGAACAGGCGGGTCATGACAATATTCCAATGGATGTCAAGCAACTCGTTTCAACCTCGTGTAATGTGCAATGGACTTTCCAGCAAGATAGGGAAAGTTGTGTTGAATCAAATTTGGTGGCTTACGTCGAGTTGAATGAGTGCTTGGAAAGTTCAGTCGATGTTGAGTTCAGAAGTGTTGAACGTTGCCTCAAATTTTATGGTACTGTCGGCAATATGGATTTTCCAACTGCAGTTTCTTGCGCTAAGGAGTATATTCGCCATGCTGGGTATTATGAGTTCGATTTTAACATGGGTTTTTTCGAGATGAATCCAAGGGATTCAGATTCGTGCAACAATAATTATGAACTGGTGCTGAAAACTGTCGAAAGTTTCGACAGGATGGAGGCTTTATACAATGGAGATTTGGAAACTCTGTGGCAAATATGGTACGGTCGATCAAGTAGTTTTCCTGAAAACATGACTCAAGATGAGCGACAGCTTGCTATTGATAGATTGACAGAAAGTGGAGCTTTCGAGTATTCAGGGTTCGGAAAGGGATTAGAAGAGCTATATAAGACTTGATATTCAGTTTTTCTTGGTTCAATAACTTTTATTGTAGGAGGAATGGGACACCCTTCTACTCACCATGCATTCAACAAGGGTGCTGGGATGACAAGATGATTGAACAGTTGGAAAATATCTATGAGCTACTACTTGAAAAACGAGAAATCAATACAGAATGGAGGCGTAGATTTGATCCAGAATACGGCTTGGATAATCAATAATGAGATTGAGAAAATGGAGATTTTTGACATTGCAAACAGGGCTCGATAAGACTTTATCCCCGTAATTTTTACTGAGCGTAATGTGGGGGTTTCTGAGGAAAACTAAGCAAAAAAGGGAGTAATGATAGCCGAATCGTCGAGGTCCATATAGATTCAAGTGTTGAGATCTAGCAGGCTGCCGAAAAACCCCATCCAGAACGCCCGGATTGATAAAATTGGTGTCGATTCTCACCCTCGATGAGGAGACCGCCATGCTGACCGTACCCCCCTGATTAAAACCACCCACGATGTGGAATTTCCACCTTTCAGGCTGCCTGCCGGGCAAACTTCCCTGGCAGCGTACAATCTGGCCGGGATGCAGAAGTTGCTTGCGCCGCCGTCGTGAAGCGGCTGCGGAAGGTGGGAAATCGGCTGACGGAGCGGCGAAACGTGGTTGGGAAGGCGTTAAATCGGTAACGATGCTGGCGTCTGCCGTTGGCGGAGCGCGATCAACGAGGCTCGCACGAGTCACATTGCCGGTCACCGTGGCTGTTTTTCCTCAAAATCGAAGGAGTCAGGCCGTAGATCTTATGTTTTTTCGCAGCCTGTTAGTGACGATTCGGATTGTTTTGTTTAGAATGTTTTTTTTGTGTATATGTGGTTATACATAAAAGGGGGTCGATATGACACGCTGGAATCTTGTCATTTCCGATGACACGGACCGCTCGGTGAGGAGCTACCTTGCCAGAACCGGGGGCAAGAAAGGAGATTTGTCGCGATTCGTCGACCGCGCGGTGCGGCAGGCGATATTCTGGGAAACGCTCGATTCGGTCTGGGAACGCAACAAGGGACTTTCGCCAGGCGAGGTCCAGGCCCTCGCCGATGAGGCAGTGACGCAAGTCCGTGCGAGTCGTTCTTGACACCAACGTCCTGGTCAGCGCCTTGATCTCAAGCTCCGGCCCGCCCGGACAACTTCTTTCCGCGGTCAAGCGCGGCGACATGACGCTTGTGACGTCCGAATATCAGCTTGACGAGCTGAGAAAAGTTCTCGCACGCGAAAGATTGCGACCGTACATCAAACCCGAGGAAGCGCAAGATCTGATCGACAACCTGGAAGCGGTCGGAACATTGATCTCCGAGTTGCCCGAGTGCGAGGTTTCGCCTGACCCCGCCGACAATCCAATACTCGCGGCCGCAATAGCCGGAAAAGCGAACCTGATCGTTTCCGGAGACAAAACCGACATGCTCGCATTGGGGCGTGTGGACGATATCCGGATAGTTTCTCCAGCCTCGGCTTTGGCCGAACTCGGCGGCGGCTGAGATCAGTGCGCTTCGTCCCAGTTGTCGCCGATGCCGACGTCGACTACAAGGGGCACGTCGAGGGCGGCGGCGCTGATCATGCGGAACCTGACGCCGTCGCAAAGTAGCTGCAGGTCGTTCTCGTTGACTTCGAACACGAGTTCGTCGTGGACCTGCAACAGCATGCGCGCGTCGATCGGTTCGCTTTCGAGCCACATGTCGATATCGATCATGGCCTGCTTGATGATGTCGGCGGCGGTGCCTTGCATCGGCGCGTTGATCGCGGTGCGCAGGGCGGCCCGGCGCAAGACGGCGCGTCCGGCGTGCAGGTCGGGGAGATAGAGCCGGCGGCCGAAAACGGTTTCGACATAGCCGAGGTCGGTCGCCTGGGCCTGGGTGCGGTCCATGAAGGCGCGTACGCCGGGATAACGTTCGAAATAGCGGTCGACGTATTGCTGGGCTTCCGCG
>JANQSV010000059.1 GCA_028279115.1 Pseudomonadales bacterium | reverse complement strand
TGCGTCATGAGCAAGCTGCCCGCGGCCGCCAGTTCGATGGCGAAATCGCGGTCGCTGACCGCATCGAGCGAATTGCCCGCGGGCGCATCGAAACCGAGCAGTTCCGCGGTACGGGCGCGATCTATGGGAAAACTCGTGCCGGCGAGCGCGGCGGCGCCGAGCGGCGAGACGTTCACGCGCTTGCGGCAGTCCGCCAGGCGGGCGTCGTCGCGCTCGAGCATTTCGTACCAGGCGAGCATGTGATGGCCGAAAGTCACCGGCTGGGCGGTTTGCAGATGCGTGAAGCCGGGCATGACGGTGTCGGCTTCGCGTTCGGCCAGATCGATCAGGGCGGACTGCAATTTTCCGAGCAGGCCGCGAATCGCGTCGATCTCGTCCCTCACGTAGAGCCGCAAATCGGTGGCGACCTGATCATTGCGCGAGCGGCCGGTATGCAATTTCTTGCCGACCTCGCCGATGCGTTCAGTCAAGGCGACCTCGATGTTCATATGTACATCTTCGAGTTCGATCAACCAGGCAAAGCGGCCCTGTTCGATGTCGGCGCGGATGTCCTCAAGCCCGCCTGTGATCTGCCGCGCTTCCTCTTCCGTCAGCACTCCGGTCTCGGCAAGCATGGTCGCGTGGGCTATCGAGCCGGCAATATCCTGCTTGTACAGACGCGCGTCGAACCCCACCGACGCGGTAAACCGCTCGATGAAACCGTCCGTCGTCTCGGAAAACCGGCCGCTCCAGAGTTTGTTGGGCTTGCCGGGCTTGCCGGGCTTGCCGGGCTTGCCGCCATCGGCTTCGCCACCCGCAGCGGATTCAAGATCTTCGCCGACTCGGTTTCGCTTCATGATTTTGAGCCCCCGGCCACCGCTCAGGTCGAATTCGAGGCCGCTTATTTTACTTTAGGACGTGAAAGTAAAATAACGTGCCTGCCTATTTTACTTTAGGCGCCATCCGTGCCTTAGCTTGCAACAACAGACTCTGGCCCCGACGCACGGCGTGAGCGACAAGGTTAGGCGAGCCCGTTGGGAAGCGTTGAGAGGTCCGTGCGCGAAAAGTCGTTCCCGACGCAAAGCAGCGGGAAACCATGTCTCTTGGCAAGTTCGTAAGAAAAGCAGTCGCCGAAGTTAAGGCCGGCGACGTTTCGACCCTTGCCCCATTTGTCGTAAGCCTGGGCTACTCCGCGCGCCGCAACCGGCGAAACACTATCGATTTCGAGTTCCAAGCCCCCGATCAACTGGGTCATCTCCATGCCCACTCCGCGTCTCCGGGATACGATGAGAGCTTCCGCAACCGTTGCGGCCGAGATGAGCAGCGGCACGTTTCCCGCAAGCACCTTGCCGCATTCAAGCGCCTCCGGCTCGCGCAAGAGGATGGCCATCAGCGCGGAAGTGTCGATGACGATCAATCCGGCAGTCCTTGGCCGTCATACAAAAAGTCCTGGCTTCGAGCGGCATTCGGCCCCGGCGACTTTTTGTTGGCGACGGCTTCCATCACAGTTTCTATCACTTTCCGCCGACCTTCCGCGCTAGGCGCGCGCCCAAGCGGCGTCAGCGCGACGCTCGCACGCCCGTGTCGCGTCAGAACGATTTCTTCACCCCGTTCCGCGCGTCGAACGAGATCGGTCAATTTTGCTTTGGCTTGACTGACGGGAATGTGCATTTTTTCACCAGCGGAAAAAGCGATCTCTGCCAATTTTGGACCAAACTATAGTCCAAAACAACCCCCCAAAACTTAACCCATGCGAGAGGATCGTCCCACCCTCGCTCCGATGGGTGTCCCATCATACGTCACACCCTCGCTCCGATGGGTGTCCCATCATACGCCTCCGAGTTCGAGCCCGGCGATGCGGTCGTTGACCTCCGCATGGGCGGTCAACATGAGAATCGGCAGGTTTCCGTAGATCGAACTCTTGGAGCGAATCTCCTTGCACACGTCAAAACCGTCCATGACCGGCAACATGACATCCAGGATCAGCAGGTCGGGCTTGATTTTCTTCAACATCTCGAAGCCCCGCGGCGGCGTCAGGGCCACATGACATTCCATGCCATGGCGTTCCAGGTACTGCGTCAGCAACAGACCCAGCTTCTCATCGTCATCGAGGATCAGAATCTTTTTCATATTCCCCCATGGCCCCAGCGCCTTCGACAGATGGTACGAATTCGGTTTGGGCAATGCAATTTGCGCAAAAAGTGGAATCCGCTTGGGGAAACAGAGTCGCTATCCGCCTTTGCGGACGAGAGCTTTCCTCGCTCTCAAGGCGGCTTCGCGTACTTGATTCGGTGCGGCTCCGCCGTAGTGATCGCGGGCGGCGACCGAACCCTCCACCGTAAGAACGTCGTGGACATCGGCCTCGACCAGGCCGGAAAAACCGTTCAGTTCCTCGAGTGTGAGTTCGTGTAGTTCCTTTCCTTGCTCAAGCGCGTAAGCAACGGTTTTTCCGGTCGCCTCATGGGCGTCGCGAAAGGGAAGGCCCTTTTGCACCAGGTAGTCCGCGAGATCGGTGGCGGTTGCGCAGTCCTTTCCTGCCGCCTCGCGCATGACCTCGCGCCTGCATTCGATGGCGGGAACGAGTTCGCAATAGGCGAACAGGCAGTCCTTGAGCGTGTCGATCAGGTCGAAGACGGGTTCCTTGTCTTCCTGGTTGTCCCAGTTGTACGCCAGCGGCTGGGACTTCAACAGGCTCAGGAGCGATTGCA
>JANQSV010000036.1 GCA_028279115.1 Pseudomonadales bacterium | reverse complement strand
CCTCGGTACGAATGCGTACCGGTTTGCGGACAACCTGATTGCCGCGGGCCAAACATACTGGCAGGTATTGCCGCTCAATCCGCCGAACGCCCGGGCCTTTGGTTCGCCTTATGACTGCTACTCGAATTTTGCTGGGAATCCCCTGCTGATCGACCTGGCGGCGCTCGCCGACGAAGGACTGTTGACGAAAGAAGAACTTGAACCTCCCCCGGATCCATCTCCGGTCCGTATCGATTACGGGCAGATGACCCGATTCAAGATGGACCTGCTGGCGACAGCCGGCGCTCGCTTCGCCAGACGCGACGACCAGGCCGAATTCGAAGAATTTTGCCGACAACAGCAGTATTGGCTGGATGACTACGCATTGTTCATGGCGCTGACGGTGGAATTTCCCGGAAAATCCTGGGCCGATTGGCCCGCCGGCCTGCGTGACCGCGAACCCGCCGCGCTCGCGGACGCCCGACGTAGTCTGGCCGCGGTAATCGAGCATTGGCAGATCCTGCAATTTTTCTTTTTCCGGCAATGGCGGCGACTCAAGAGTTATTGCAACGAGAGAGGATTGTTGATTTTCGGCGACATGCCCATCTACTCGAATCTGGAAAGCGCCGATGTCTGGGCCAACAGCAAAATCTACCAGCTTGATCAGGACATGCGGCCGACGGCAGTTTCAGGCGTACCTCCTGATTATTTCAGCCCCGAAGGTCAACTCTGGGGCAATCCCCTGTATGACTGGCATGAACTCGAGCGCCAGGGATTTCGCTGGTGGGTCGAGCGCATGGGAGCCCTGTTCGAGATTTTCGATATCGTTCGCATCGATCATTTCCGGGGCCTGGTGCAATACTGGGAAGTTCCGGTTCCCTGCGATAGCGCGATTCATGGAAGCTGGCGGCAGGCCCCGACGCATGCGCTTTTCGCCGCGCTCGAAACCGCTTTTCCGCGCTTTCCCGTCGTCGCCGAAGACCTCGGCACGATAACCCACGATGTGGCCCAGGCGCGGGATCGGTATCAACTGCCGGGAATGCTCGTGATGCAATTCGCCTTCGTCGACGACCACGCCGACAACCCCCACCTGCCGCAGAACCATCGCGAGAATTCGGTGATCTATTTCGGCACCCACGACAACAACACCGCCCGCGGCTGGCTCGAAGAGGAATGCGGCGACGCGGTCAGGGAGCGCCTGAGCCGCCATGTCGAGTTCACGGAAGACAAAGCCGAAATGATCCCCCGTTTGCTCGAACTGGTCATGTCGTCGCGGGCGAGAACCGCGATCGTCTGCGCCCAGGATCTGCTTGCGCTGCCTTCCCGCGCGCGAATCAATGTGCCAGGGACGACCGCCGGCAATTGGAGTTGGCGGATGAGCGAAACGGAATTCGAATCGATCGACTGGGATCTGCTCGCCGCGCTCAGCCGGCGGAGCGGCCGGATACGCGCTTGAGCAGTGAAACTTCGACGCCGCCAAACTTTACCGCTAGCGGGATTGCCGCCATAATGACAGGGCAAGACATAACTATTCCAATTCGTAAAAAATAGCCAATTTCCCGTATCTCCGGAGGAACCGACACCTTGGCCATCGCTCCACCGGCCTTCCCCCCGCGCAAGACCATTGTCGATGTGGCGAAAGCCGTGGGAGTGTCCACCAAGACCGTGTCGCGTGTGCTGAACCGTGAACCCAACGTCAAGCCCGCGACCCGCGACCGTATATTGTCGGCCATGAAGGACTTGGGTTACCGCCCGAATTCGCCGGCGCGCATGCTCGCCAGCAATCGCACTTACTTGCTCGGATTGATCTACAACGCCAGTTCCAGTTACATCACCAGTATCCAGAACGGCGTACTGGCGGCGTGCCGCGGCGAGCATTACGATCTGCTGATCTATCCCTGCCGTTACACCAACCCGGAACTGTTGAACGAAATTCGGGAGTTCGTCCAGGGCCCGCGGGTCGACGGTCTGATTCTGGTGCCGCCGATATCGGATCTTGAGGAGGTCCATGACCTCCTGCTCGAACTGGAATTCGCCAAGGTGGCGATTTCGCGCGAGCCGGCCAGCGATTCAGAGTGGACCGTGTGCACCAACGACCGCGAGATATGTCGGGACATGACACGCCACCTGTCTCGCCTCGGCCATGAGCACATTGCTTTCATCACAGGCCACCCGGATCACAAGGCGATGTCCAATCGCTACCTTGGCTTCCTCGATGGGATGTGCGAGGCCGGGCTGGAAGTTTGCGACTCGCTGGTGGTCCAGGGCGAGAATACCTTTGAGTCCGGAATAGACGGCGCGGTCCGCTTGCTGCGTCGCAAGCCGCGCCCGACCGCTATCTTTTGCGCCAATGATCATATGGCGGCCGGAGTCATGAAAGTCGCCCATGAACGACGGCTTGACATTCCCCGCGATTTATCCATCGCCGGTTTCGACGATATGCCTATCGCGGCGCGAGTTTGGCCCCAACTGACCACGGTGCGCCAACCGCTGGAAGAAATGGCCCTGCTCGCCGCGCGTCAGCTTATTCGGCGCTTGCGCGGCGAGGCGGCGCCGAAATTCAACAAGCTGGTCGGCGCCGAACTCGTGATACGCCAAACTACCGGCCCAGCGCCGGCCAATAGCTGAATGGCGCCACACTCCTCCGCCACCCAAGCCGTGATTGCCGAGTCGCCCGCCGGCGGACTCAGGGGAGCCAGACCCTGACAATGCGCCGGCAAGTGCAACTTCGATGGCGCGAGAAGCTGGGCTACGGCGTTGGCGACCTTGGCTTCAATCTGTATTGGACGATGATCGCCTCATTCCTGGCGGCGTTCTATACCGACGTTTTCGGCATTACGGCGGCGGCCGCCGGAACGATGTTGCTGATTACCAGGATGATCGATGCGTTCACCGACCCCGTCATGGGCCTGATTGCGGATCGGACCTGGAGCCGCTTCGGCAAGTTTCGTCCTTATTTGCTGTTTACCGGTCTGCCCATGGCGGCGGCGGCCGCACTGACGTTCACGACGCCCGATCTCGGCGCGAACGGCAAACTGTTATGGGCCTATTCCACGTTCACCATGATGATGGTGCTTTATACGGTGCTGAATACGCCCTACTCAGCCCTGTCGGGAGTCATGACCGCAAGCGGTCAGGAGCGAACCGCCTTGATCAGCGCCCGTTTCCTGTTCGCATTCGCCGGCGCCGCGCTGGTCAACAAGTATACCTTGCCGCTGGTTGAAAGCTTCGGCGCCGGCGATGAAGCGCAAGGCTGGCAATTGACCATGCTGCTGTACGGCATCCTCGCCACGGCGCTGTTCGCCGTCACGTTCGCAACCACCAGGGAGAGAGTGACGCCGCCGCCCAAACAGGAAACACACCCGTTGCAAGACGTCCGCGACCTGTTGGGCAACGGACCGTGGCTGGTGCTGTTCGCGTTGGCGGTCATTATCATGATGACTATCACCATGCGGGCCGGCTCGGCGTACTACTACTTCAACTATTATGTCGAACGCCCGGATCTGCTGCCGGATTATCTCTTCTGGCAAAGCATCGCCTATGCGGCCGGCGCAGTGCTGGCGCCGGTCATGACACGCTTTCTCGACAAGGCCAAATTGCTGATGCTCTTGATGGGCATCGTCGGCGCATTGTCGATTCTGTTCTACTTCGTCCCGCGCGACATGATTTGGGCGATATTCACATTGAACATCCTGATCAGTCTCGCGCTTGGACCGAAATCGCCGCTGACCTGGTCAATGTATGCCGATACGGCTGACTATAACGAATGGCGCAATGGCCGCCGGGCGACCGCGATGACCTTCTCGGCCGCCACGTTCGCACAAAAAATGGGCGGCTCATTCGGCTCGGCCGGCATGTTATGGATTCTGGCCGCGATCGGCTATGCGGCGAACCAGCAGCAAACGGGCGCCTCGCAAACCGGTATCGTCCTGCTGCAAACCCTCATTCCCGGCGTCTTTGCCTTGCTGGCGGTTCTGGTAACCCGCTCCTATACGCTGACGAGTTCCCGCCTCGCCGACATGCAGAACGAGCTTGAGCGAAGACATGCCGCCGCAAGCGAGCGCTAGTTTTCCGCATCGGGGTCAAGGGCTGGCCGGGTTCGACGTCGGATCGCCCATCGCCATCAAGGCTTGCAGCGCGCCGGACACATAGACCAAGGGCGCGTTCCAGTTGATCGCGACCTCGTTGGTTGTGTAGCTGCACCAATCGTCGAGATACGATTTCGCCGGATATGACGATGGATAGTCGCAGCCGTCCTGACCGTTGACGTTCGGACCGCCGACGAGAAAACCCGGCACCGGATCCGTGACGCCATCGGAGTATGAGACGCGGTGATGGATGTGCATGGGCGTTCTTTGGCCGTAACCGGTCACGAAGCTGTAGCCTGTTGCGTTGCGGCCCAGCACATA
>JANQSV010000034.1 GCA_028279115.1 Pseudomonadales bacterium | reverse complement strand
GTCAGGCCGCAGCGCAATGGGACTCACGCAGTTGCCTCGGCGTGGTGCTCGCCGCCGGCGGCTATCCGGGAAGTTATGCCAAGGGCGCTGAAATTGCGGGACTGGACAGAGATCCCGGCGAGAGCCGCAAGGTTTTTCATGCCGGCACCTCGCGCGAGAATGGCGCCGTCGTCACCAGCGGCGGCCGGATACTATGCGCCACCGCCCTCGGCGAAGACATCGCCGCCGCGCAGACGGCGGCTTACGAACTCGTCCGCAGCATCCATTGGGAAGGCGTCCAGTTCCGAGGCGATATCGGCTATCGCGCCGTGAGGCGGCAAAGGCAAAAAAAGGGGCTTACATCGAATAGTTGGCGCGAAGGCGGTTAGCCCGATCACGGGCTGGGCATGCCCAGCCCCTACAGTTTCATGCAGTTCGGTTGTGGGGGCGAGGCTGCCCGGCGAAATCAAGATCGACGTATTGGTTCGCGATTCGTCCATGCGCGCATCAACGAGCCAACGCTGGCCGATGTTTTTCCAATCCCGCAGCATTGCAACGCCCCGCGCTTCAAAACACGGCTCGATCCCTATCTGAAACCGCACGCGGCGGTTGCCCGCCGCAAAGAGCTGCCGGCATTCGCCGAGCCCAAGTTCGAGCCCGGCGCATGAACCGCGGGTGGGCGACGCCTTATGACGCTATGGCGAGTGTGGACGCTTCGCCGATATGCCTGCGTTGTTCGTCGAGGCCCTTCCAGAATACGAGAACGCCGTCCAGCATCTCGTTGGCGTCGCGAACGAAGGCGTCTTCATCCACGTCGCGCTCGCGATAGAAGGTCTCGAGTTCATCCCAAGTGTGCTGGGCGTGAGTTTGTTCCAGACGGGCGTGCCAACTGAAGAAACCGATGTTCAGGCCCGGCAGGTCTTGCGCTTCCCTGAACGCCCGCCACCCCGACACCAGGTCGTCCCAGAAACCCGCCGCCGCCCAGTTTTCCACCGCCCACGAGGCTGCCTCGGCGACGGCGTAATCCTCATTGCTGTACAAGCGCATGAGTTCGTCGCAGAAATGCAGGGTGTCGGGAGTTCCGAAACGGCGCTTCCCGAGTTGGGCCAGCGTAAGATTCAGCGGCTTGGCCATGCGCAGCAGCAACTCGAAGTGCGCGGCGCCGAAATGAAAGGTGCCGCCCTCGACGGTGCCTTCGAGGCTGCCGAGTTCCGCGTCGTCCCTGGTGCGGCCGCGATACCCGACTCCTATCTCGTTGGCGAGTATTTCTTTCGAGGACCGCATTTCCTCGATGGTGTCCGCGTTGACCATCTTGCGTAACTGGGCAAACAGGAACTCGTTGGAAAAGACCGAAAACTGAACGAGAAAGGCGCGCGCCTGCTCCAGGGAGATGACGCCTTCCCGGAACCATGGCGTATAGGGATTGGCGGTGATGACGGGATGATTCAACACCTCCAGCCCCAGCCGATGCTTGAATTGCGCGAACGATGAGTCTTTCATGAGCTATTCTCCGAAATATGTGTGAAACTCATGAAGGATAATATTCCAAATCGAGTAGCTATTTTATGTAATTCAAGCTGTAATGCTTATGCTTAATGAAGCTTTCCGCTAATTGAATTCGAATATGGCAATGAATCATCCAAAATACCTGTTGGATTCCATCGACATCGGTATTCTAGCCGAACTCCAGTCGAACGCCCGGCTCAGCATCACCGAACTGGCCGACCGCGTGGCCTTGACGCCGACCCCGTGCGGGCGGCGTGTCCGATTGCTCGAGCAGGCGGGCTACATCGGCGCCTATGTCACGCTGCTGGACCAGCGCGCCATAGGCCTGCCCGTCAACGCGTTCGTGGAAGTTCGGCTCACCCGGGAGGGGCAGGAAGAAGTCCGGGGTTTTGAGTCGAGCGTGCGGAATTACGCCGAAGTCATGGAATGCTGGGCCATGTCGGGCGGCTACGACTATCTGCTGCGCGTGGTCACCGCCGACCTGCAATCCTACAACCGCTTCATGCGCGACAAGCTGCTGAGCCTGCCCTCGGTGGGACAAGTGGAGACTGGATTCGGTCTGGAGCGGGTTCTGGCCCGGACGGCGCTGCCGCTCGATCAACTCAAGCGCCCGATATCCTAGGCGCTCTGGAAAATTGGCGGCATGAATCGCGGCGGCGCCCGCGATGCTCATTTTCGGCAGTGCGGAGCCTGTGGCTGTCCCGCGCCTGTCCAGGCCGCGCGGAGCCATCAGCCAGACCGCGGACATGGAGTGAATCGCCGCTGTTCGAATTTGCTAGAATCCCGGCATGAGCCGGCCTACCGAACATTCCCTGGTCGACCGCCTGCTGATCGGTTTCGATGAGGCGTTGCGCACCTGTGTGCCCGGTTCCAGCCATGCCGAACGGGAATCTCCGGGACAGGCCCAACCCGAACCGGAACTCGACGAAACCCAAGCGCGTCATGTCGCCGGGCTCATGCGCATCAATCATACGGGCGAAGTCTGCGCCCAGGCGCTATATCGCGGCCAGGCCGCCACCGCCCGGCTGGGCGAAGTTCGCGCAGCCATGGAAGAAGCCGCGGCGGAGGAAATCGACCACCTGGTCTGGTGCGAGCAGCGGCTCGACGCGCTCGGTTCGCGCCCGAGCCTGTTCAATCCGCTCTGGTACGGAATGTCGTTCGGCCTCGGCGCGGTCGCGGGCATGGCCGGCGACCGCTGGAGTCTCGGCTTCGTCGCCGAAACCGAAAAGCAGGTCTGCGAACATCTCGCGGATCACCTGCGAAAGCTGCCGGAAGACGACCGCAAGAGCCGCGCCATTCTCGAACAAATGCTCATCGACGAGGAAAAACACGGCGCCGCCGCCAAACAGGCCGGCGGCGCCGACCTGCCCGCACCCGCGCGCGCCGCCATGACCGCCATGGCGGGAGTAATGAAGAAAGTCGCCTATCGCATTTGATGCCCGCTCCAAGACGCACCCTTCGGGGTTGAGCAAAGAATCAGGCATTGCACTCGGCTTTAGTAGTATGATTGCACTGCAATCGAAACCTCGATTGGCTTTCTGGAGGAATCGGAGGGAATAACCATGGCGAGCATCACTATTCGAAATCTAGATGAAGAGGTAAAAACGCGCCTTCGCGTACGGGCGGCGGAACATCGTCGTTCCATGGAAGAGGAAGTACGGCTTATTCTGCGTGATGCCGTTGGGCGCCCGGAGTCGCCCCGAAATCTGGTCAGCGCAATACGGGCCCGTATTGCGCCGCTTGGGGGCGTGGACCTGGAACTGCCCCCGCGTGAGCCTGGACGCGAGCCGCCATCGTTCGATTGAGGTAGTCGTGATGTTCCTGTTAGACACGAATGTGGTGTCCGAGCTTCTGCGCCCATCTCCCGAAACCGTCGTCGCAAACTGGGTCGCGGACCGCCTTGCAACGGACCTTTACTTCTCGGCTATCGGCGAGGCGGAGCTCCTTTACGGTGTAGCCATTTTGCCGGCCGGTCGGCGGAAAACGGAGCTTGCCGCTGCTATCGATGCGATTCTGCGCGAAGATTCCGCACGTCGAATTCTCCCGTTCGACAGTGATGCCGCACGAGCATATGCGGACATTGCGTCCGTACGTCGTTCCGCAGGTCGGCCTGTAGCGCCGGCGGACTGCCAAGTCGCAGCGATTGCCCGTTCGCGGGACATGCGGGTCGTCACTCGAAATATTCGAGACTTTGAGGATCTTGGCATTGAGATCGTCGATCCCTGGAAGATCGATTGAGTGAATCGATCAGAACTTGACCGTGACCCGGGCGAAGGCCGCAAGGTTTTTCACGTCGGCGCGCCTCCAATCCATGTCCGGTGCAGCGTCAGATCCTCGTTGAGTTCCACCATGTCGGCGCGGCGGCCGGGGGCCAGCAATCCACAACGTCCGAAAACGCCGATGGCGCGGGCCGGATAGCTCGACGCCATCCGCACGGCTTCGGTCCAATGGACGTCGGCGAGCATTACCGTGTTGCGCACCGCCTCGATCATGTTCAGGTGCGAACCGGCAAGGGAGCCGCGTTCGTTTCGCAACGCGCCGTCGCGCAGTTCGACCCGTTCGCCGCCGAGTTGGAAGTCGGCCCGCGTCGAGCCTACCGTCGGCATCGCGTCGGTCACGAGCACCGCCCCTCCGCGCTTTTTCGCGGCCAGCGCGACGCGTATCGACGCGGGATGCACATGATGGCCGTCGACGATGATGCTGAACACGGCGCCGTCCAGGTCCAACGCCGCGCCCACCATGCCGGGGGCGCGGCCCGTCAGCGGAGACATGGCGTTGTGCAGATGGGTAAAACCGCTCAGTCCGGCTTCCACCGCCGCGCGGCATTGCTCATAGTTCGCCTCCGAATGGCCGGCGAACACGGTCACGCCCGCGGCGCGGAACCGTTCAATCATCCGGGGCGAGGTCGTCTCCGGCGCCAAGGTCACCAGCGTCGCCGCGCCGTCTCCGAGCGAAGTCAACAACTCGAACGCCCGCTCGTCGAGTTCGCGGAACTTGCCGGCGTCGTGGGCGCCGCGGCGCCCTGGATTGAGGTGCGGGCCTTCGAAATGCAATCCCAATACGCCGGGCACACGCTCGCGCAGCGCTTGGCGAACCGCGGCGATGGCGGCCCGCATCTTCTCGTCGTCGTCGCTGATCAGCGTCGGCAGGAACCCTGTCGTGCCATACCGTAAATGGGCTTCGCCAATCGTTCGCAAAGCATCGACCGAAGGCGAATCGTTGAACAGCGCGCCGCCCCCGCCGTTCACTTGAATATCGACAAAGCCCGGCGCCAGGCGGCGGCCCTCGATATCGATTTCGGCGATTCGCTTGCCGGGGGGGCGTCCCTCTTTGATGATCCGGACGATGTCGCCGTTTTCGATAACGACGGAACTGTTCGCGCAAACCGATTCCCCGGTGAACACGGTCGCGTTGATCAGCGCGGTCGCGTGCATCGGCTCTATGGGCGCGCGGGCGCCTGACCCCGGCGCGCGGCCGAGTACAGGGAAGTGACTTCCATAACGCGGTCGCGGACCTCCGGGAGCCGGGAACAGCCGTCGGCGCCGCCCTGATCGGGCGACCTGGAATTGCGTGACGATTCGGTAAGTTGGACAATCTCGCCGCGCCGTTCAATCGGATTCAACATTGGTTCGATTCCATAAAACCCCGACTTTCCGAAATCGTATTGCATTGCATTCGCTTTCGCAATTTCGAATTTGGCAACGAACGGTTTCGTTGGGTTTGCGGCTAGAATGCCACCTTCACGCCGATGGATGCCGAGCGCCCGAATTCGCGATAGCGGCCAACCAGGGCCGTATCCCGGGCGTGATGCGCGCGCGAGCCCTGGTTGGTTATGTTTCCCAATTCCAGTTCGAAATCTTTTTTTACGACACATAAGTAACCTTTCGAAAGAACCATAAGGGAAACTTCACGATGCACTTTTTATCAACAAATGTAAAAAATATTTTGACATATGAAATTAACTGCTATATACAGACACTTCTCAACGTGTTTGTCGAAGCGGTGAATTTGTACGAGATCACCGGCTCTTCGGGACACTACGGCTCGGAGGAACGCATGATCGCCGACATCTGGACGAACTTGCGCGACGGCGATCCGCTGCCAGTCTCCCCGCGCGACGCTTTGATCGCCGGATTGACCGCGCCGCACATCAACGAGGCCCGGGGCGGCGGTAAGGCGATCGACTGCCGACCGCTGTGGGACCGTTTCGACGCCGCGCGGGGCCAATCCGAACGTTGCGCCGACGCGGAGTTGTCCCGGTGTTGAAGGGCGTCTCCCCGCTGCTCGGCCCGGACCTGCTCGCGCTGCTCTGCCGCATGGGTCACGGTGATCGGTTGGTGCTGGCCGACGCGCATTTCCCCGGACACTCACTCAACAACCGGGTGCTGCGCGCCGACGGCGTGTCCGCGGCGGCTTTGCTGAACGCACTGTTGCCGTTGTTCGAACTCGATGCATACGCCGACGCGCCCGTGATCATGATGGAGCCGGTGGCGGGCGATGAGCCCGACCCGGCGGTGGTCCGCGATTTCGCCGCGGCCCTGGCGGCCCACGCGCCAGGATTCGACGACATCCATTACATTGATCGCGAAGCGTTCTACGAAAGAGCCCGGAGCGCGTTCGGCGTGGTGATGACAGGCGAACTCCGCAAATACGGCAATCTGATCCTGACCAAGGGCGTCACCCCGCGGCCGGCGCCATAACCCGGTTTGCGCGGCGCGCGAACGACCCCGCGCCGCCGTTCGCGCCGGACACTGGAAATTATTTCGGTTTGGGGGCACGATATGGGCGGTCGCGAACCGCGAGGCCACGTTATTCTTGAACACTCCATCGACACCGGCGAACCCGCGCGCCGCCAACCGCGAGAAGGCGCAGCGGCGACAGAAAGTCTATTCCGCCCCTGCGCTGGAAAAGGGCCTGGACATCTTCGAACTGTTGTCCGACGAACCGGACGGACTCAGCATCAGCGACATCGCCATGCGGCTCGACCGCTCGGTCGGTGAACTTTTCCGAATGCTGGCGGTGCTGCAACAGCGCGGCTACCTGACGAACCATCCGAACACCGGCCTGTACGCGCTGACCTTGAAGATGTTCGAGTTGTCACACCGTTTTCCGCCGGTCAAGCGGCTGACTGCGGCGGCCGGGCCGGTAATGAGGCGTTTGGCCTACGATATCGAGCAGTCATGCCACTTGACGATTTATTATCATGGCAAGTGCCATGTCGTCGTACAGCAAGACCCTCCCACCGAACGCACCTTCAGTGTCCGGCTCGGCGCGGAGGCGCCTCTGGTCAACACCTGTTCGGGACACATCCTGCTGGCCTACGCGGACGAATCCGAGCGCGAGCGCATGATGGAAAAGATACCGGATCACCACACCCAGCCGGTCGCCCGCGAAGTGCGGAAAGTCGCTGAAGAGGTGCGGCGGCGGGGTTTCGAACGCATGGCAAGCCCTCAGGCGCACGGCGTCAAGGACATCGGCTTTCCCGTATTCGACCACACTGGACAGGCCGTGGCAGCCCTGGTGGTGCCCTATTTCACCTACCTAGACGGCTCCAATCCCATCGGCCAGTCGGAAGCCCAGCAACATCTGAGCCGCGCCGCAATGGAAATCTCCCGCTCGCTGGGGTATCGGCAATGAAGGTTGAGATTATTTTACCTGTGCAATAAAATTCCATATATACTTATATATGGATAAGGCATTGAGCAATAAAATTATCGACCTGACGACCCGCGACATACGCTTTCCGACTTCGGCCCGGCGCGACGGTTCCGACGCCGCCAACGCCGACCCGGACTATTCCGCGGCCTACATCACCATCACGACCGAAAAGGGCGACCGGGGCTGCGGATTGATCTTCACCATCGGCCGCGGCAACAACCTGTGCTGTCAGGCGGTCGAGAACATGCGCCACCTCGTCCTGGGCAGCGATTTCGAGGCGATCAAGACTGACATCTCGGCGTTTTACGACCGCCTGCGCTCCGACAGCCAACTGCGCTGGCTCGGCCCGGAGAAAGGGATCATCCACATGGCCGTCGGCGGCAGCGTCAACGCCGTGTGGGACATGTGGGCCCGCGCCGAAGGCAAGCCCGTCTGGCGCCTGCTCGCCGACATGTCCGCGGAAGAGTTCGTCGGCTGCATGGATTTCCGCTATGTGTCCGACGCCATCACCCGCGACGAGGCACTGGAAATCGTGGAGCGCAACACGGCCACCCGAACCGAACGCATTGCGCGGCTGGAGCGCGGCGGATACCCCGCCTACACCACGTCGCCCGGCTGGCTCGGCTACAGCGACGCCAAACTGCGCCGCCTCTGCGCCGACGCCGTGGCGCGGGGATTGCGGCATATCAAGATCAAGGTCGGCGGCGACTTGCGCGACGATGTTCGCAGATGCCGGATCGTCCGCGAGATCATTGGCGCCGACTCGCGCCTGATGATCGACGCGAACCAGGTTTGGGAGGTCGGCGAAGCCGTCGCATGGCTGCGCGAACTCGAGCCTTTCTCGCCCTGGTTTATCGAGGAACCCACCAGTCCCGACGATGTGCTCGGCCACCGGGAAATCCGCAACAGCATCAACGGCATGAAGGTGGCCACCGGAGAACATTGCCAGAATCGGATTCTGTTCAAGCAGTTCATCACCAGCCAGGCCGTCGACATCGTGCAACTCGACGCCTGCCGCCTCGCCGGCTTGAACGAAATCCTCACCGTCTACATGATCGCCGCCAAGTATGGCAAGCTGGTGTGCCCGCACGCCGGTGGAGTCGGCCTGTGCGAGTATGCCCAACATCTTTCGATGATCGACTACGTGCGGATATCCGCCGAAATCGACGAACGGATGATCGAGTATGTCGATCATCTGCACGAGCATTTCGTCGATCCCTGCCGGGTGCGGGAAGGGGCCTACCTGGCGCCCGAAGCGCCCGGATTCAGCGTCGAGATGTTCGCCTCCACACTGGAGCGCTACCGCTATCCCGACGGCGCGGAATGGCGTTCCCGGCTCGGCGGCGGCGATTAGCGGCAGCCCTCCGCGAGATGCTGAAAACCGCCCCCCAAACCCCCATCGGCCGAGCCGGACTCGTCATCGACGCGCTCGGCTTCGGCTGCGCCTCGCTCGGCAATCTCTACCATCCCGTGGCGGACTCGGACGCCGCCGCGACGCTCGAGGCCGCCCTCGCGCTCGGATTCCGCTTCTTCGACACAGCGCCGCATTACGGTCAGGGACTCAGTGAGCGACGCGTAGGCGACGCGTTGCGCCGGCCGCGAAACGCCGCCCCCGTGCTTTCCACCAAGGTGGGCCGCCTGCTGCGACCGGCCGGATACGCTGCGGAGCGTCACGGCTTTGTCTCGCCCATGCCGTTCGACATCGTTTACGACTACAGCTACGTCGGCGTCATGCGCTCGGTCGAGGACAGCCTGCAGCGGCTGGGATTCGACCGCGTGGACATGCTGCTCATGCACGACATCGGCGCGTTCACCCACGGCCCGGAGAACCGCCGCCTGTTCCCCATCGCCATGAGCGGCGGCTACCGGGCCATGGACGAACTGCGCGCCGCCGGCGAGGTCAAGGCCATCGGCCTCGGCGTCAATGAATTCGAGGTCTGCGAGGCGGCGCTCGACCACGGCGATTGGGACTGTTTCCTGCTGGCGGGCCGCTATACCCTGCTCGAACAGGGCGCCCTGCGGAGTTTCCTGCCGGCCTGCTCGCGGCGTGGGTGCGCGGTGATCGTCGGCGCACCCTACAACTCGGGAATCCTGGCCACCGGCGTAGGCGGCGCGGACCCCCCGCGCCACCAATATCAGCCCGCCCCCACACACATTGTCGAGCGCGTCGCCGCAATGGAACGAATCTGCCACGAATTCGATGTGCCGCTGGCGGCGGCCGCGCTGCAATTTCCGCTGGCCCATCCCGCCGTGGCGGCGGTGGTTCCCGGAATCGCCGACGAGCGTCAGGCCCGCAGCGCCATCGAGTTTTTCTCGCGCCACATTCCCGGCGAATTCTGGCGCACGTTGCGCGACCAGTCGCTGCTCGTCGCTGAAGCGCCGACTCCGGCGCCGGGCTTCCCGACGACTCCCTCATCGGATTCCGCGCCCCGACCGGCGGCCGACCACGCGGCCGGAGGATGACCGAACATGCCCGCGCCGACCGGCTGCGCCGCATGCCGCATCGACAGCCATCAGCATTTCTGGGCGCTTGAGCGCGGCGATTACCACTGGCTGCGCCCCGCGCAAATCGCGCTGTACCGCGATTTCCTGCCGGAGCACCTGGACCCGCTACTGGCGCGGACGGGCATCCAACGCACCATTCTCGTGCAGGCGGCGCCGCCCGTCGCCGAAACGCGCTTTCTG
>JANQSV010000032.1 GCA_028279115.1 Pseudomonadales bacterium | reverse complement strand
CGAGCGCTTCTTCGAGCAAGGGCCGGGCGAGGCCGAGGTTCATGCGCATGCGGCCTGAGCCCCAATAGGCCGAACCCGGGTTGAGCTTGACGCCCGAAGTTTCGATCAGGTAGCGCTCGGCAATCATCTCGGGTGTCACTTCATCCTGGTCCGGACCGCGCGCGGCGGTTTCTGCCGCGGCCGTCTCGACCGCGCCGATGCGTTCGATCAGCGGTTCGACGTTGAGCCAGGCCAGATAGGTGCCTTCCGGCTGGTTGCAGCTCATGTGCGGAATCCGCTCGTTGATGAAGGCGGAAGCGTAGGCCGCGTTGTCGGACAGATAGACCTGCAAGGCGTCCATCCAGTCGCCGCTCTCTTCGAGCGCCGCCTGGGAAGCGATCATTCCGAGTGAGTTGACCGTTGCGTTATCGCCCACGGCGCGGATGCGCGACATGAACTCCGGGTTGTGGGAGAACATGTAGGCGTCCTTGAACGCCGCCAGGTTGAAGGACTTGCTCGCGGACTTGAAGGTCACGCTGTTCATGACGAGATCGTCGGCGAGATTGGCGTAAGGCACATATGCGTGGCCCGAGTTGACGAAATCGCAATGAATCTCGTCGGCGAGCACGATGACGTTGTGGCGCGCGCAAAGCTCGCCGAGTTCGGTAAGCGTGGCGCGGTCCCAGCAGTTTCCGACCGGATTGTGCGGGTTGCACAGGATGAAAGTGTGGACGTCGTCCTGGGCGAGCTTGCGGTCGAGATCGTCGAAATCCATTTCATAGACGCCGTTGACCTCGCGCAGTGGATTCTCTTCGATGACGAAGCCCTTGCGGATGGTTGAGAAGAAGCCGTTGTAGCCCGGGGTCTGCATTACCACCTTGGCGCCCGGAGGATTGAAGGCGCGCAACGCCGCAAGCAGGCCCGGCAGCAGCGCCGGCGAACTGAGCAGCATGTCGCGTTCGATCACGGTGCCATAGCGGCGCTCGTTCCAGTTGACGATCGAATCGTGATAGGAGTCGGGAGTGGCCATGTAACCGTAAATTTCGTGGTCGATGCGCTTCCTGAGCGCTTCGGTTATGGCGGGCGCGACGCGAAAATCCATGTCGGCGACGCCCATGGGAATCTTCAGTTGGTCGCCCCAACGCTCGATCTGGGCGTCCCACTTGCTGCAATCGGTCCCAATGCGGTTGTAGATTTCATCGAAGTCGTAATTCCCGGCGGAAGAGCGGCTGACGCCGTTCTCCTGAGCCTTGAGACTGGTGGCGGTTCCGAGCGAACCGGCCATCGCGGCAATGCCGGCCTGCTTCAGAAAATATCTGCGGTCGAATTCGTAGACGTTGGACATGCGGCGCCCCTCCAAGGTCTTGCCTGCGACAGTGCAGGCGCTGTTATCGGTTCGGCGAAATTCGCCCCCTCTGCCGGAATTCCGTATCGAAGCTAAAGTTTATAAAACAGGCGCGAAGCTAAATCAATGGAAACATCGCAGATTCTGCGACTTCGCTTCGCTACGCGCAGAATGACGGGGAGGGAAAAGGTCATCCTGCGCGTAGTGACTCGGGGCATCCATGCCCCTCGCCCCTGCGGGGCGGCGCTTTGCGCCGTCCAAAATGGCAATCCTGCCATCTTGTCGCAGGATCTCGTCGCCGATTCAAGAATTGCTTGGCGCTTCGCGCAATCCGGCGTTATGATGCGACTCAATCACCGGTCTTACCGGAATACCCTGTCCGGACTGCGGGAGGAACGAATGAAAACCACTCGACGTGGATTTGGAACCATCGCCATCGGCGCCGCGGTCGGCGCATTGTCTGGATCCGCTCTGCTGAACAGGAAAAGTCATGCCCAGACTCGTGAAGCCCTCGCCACGGGCGTATTCGACAACGGCATCATTCAATTGAATCAGAATGAAAGCGCGCGCGGACCCGGCCCGAAGACCATGGAAGCGATTCACACCCATACGACCAAGCGCGTCGGCCGCGGCTACGCTCCAGACCATGTCGGCGAACTGCAACAAGGCCTGGCCGATTACTACGGCGTTGAGCGGGAGAACATTCAATTGGCGACCGGTTCCACGCCCTTGCTGCAAGGCTCGGCTCGCGCCTTCTGCGATGCCGAAAAGGCTTTCGTCACTCCCCTGCCGACTTATACGACAAGCCTCGGCACCGCCCGGCAGATCGGAGCGCGCACGGTGGAACTGCCGCTCGACCGCAATCTGGGCATCGATCTCGATCAGCTTGCCGACAACGCCCGCGGCGCCGGCTTGCTGTATTTCTGCAACCCCAACAATCCCACGGGCACCGTGCGGGGTCCGGGAGAAGTCGAAGCCTTCGTTCGCCGCGTGATGGAAGAGAATCCGGACACCTGCATCCACATCGACGAGGCTTACATCTATTACGCAAGGCCGGGCGCCATGGAAACCGCCATTCCGCTGGCGCTGGAATTCGAGAACGTGTTCGTCACCCGATCGTTCTCCAAGGCGCACGGGCTGGCCGGCATGCGCATCGGTTTCGCCGTGGCCCAGTCGCAGACCCTGCAAAAGATCCGCGATGCCTGGGGCATGGGCGACGTCAACATGCTTGGCGCCATCGCCGCGCTGACCGCGCTGGAAGACGAGGAACACATGGCCTGGGAAGTACAGGAAAACGCCGAAATCCGCGACGAGGTCATCGGCTTTTTCCGCGATCTCGGTTACGAGGCGCCCGATTCCAACACGAATCACATCTTCGTCAACCTGCGCATGCCGGCGGCGGAATTCCGCTCCACCTGCCTTGAGCACAACGTGCTGGTGGGCCGCGACTTCCCGCCGCTGGAACAGACCCATGCGCGCATCTCCCTCGGCAACCGCGAGGAAATGGCGATCGCGATGGACGTTTTCAGGCGGGTGCTTGCCTGAGTACGTTTCCGAAGAGATTCTGCGACTTCGCTTCGCTGCGCGCAGAATGACTATTGACGTGAGTGACGCACGGCGGTTACTTCAGCCATGATGGAAATGGCGATTTCCGCCGGCGTCTTGGAATGGATCTGAAAACCGATCGGCGCATGCAGCCGGCCGATTTCCTCTTCGCTTAATCCGAGTTCTGGCAGGCGCTTGCGCCGCGCCGCGGAAGTGCGCTCCGAACCCATGGCGCCGACATAGAAGGCGTCGGTTTTCAATGCCTCCATCAGGGCCATGTCGTCCACCCGCGGATCGTGGGCCAGGGCGATGACGCCGGCATAAGGATTGCCGAATCTCTCCCTCACCACATCGTCTGGCAGGCGCGAGGTCGTCTCCACGCCGTCGACATGCCAGTTGTCGAGATATTTCGGGCGCGGGTCGCACAAGGTCACATCGTATTCGAGCGCCAGCGCCATCTCCGAGACATAACGCGCGACATCGCCGGCGCCGAGCAGCAACAGCCGGTACATCGGGCTGAGGCTGTGCACCATGGCGTCTTCGTCGATCATAACGGCAGCTTCCTCGCTGCCGCTTCGCGCGCTAACCTTGCCGTCGCGCAGATCGACCACCCGGCAGACCTTGCGATGGGCGTCGAGATCGCCGGCCAGGCGCGAAAAAACCCGTCGATTGGCGTCGTCTGAATCGAGATATTCGAGCAATACATGCAATTGCCCGCCGCAAGGCAGTTTCAGCCGCGCCTGCTCCTCCACGCTGATGCCGTACCGGATCCGGAACGGCTTGCCCTGTTCGTCGTATTGCGCTTTCAGGCCACCGTTCCGCAATTGTTCGAGGAAATCCTCTTCGATGCAGCCACCGGAAATCGAGCCGGCCAGTTCGCCGTCCATGGTGCAGGCGAGCATCGAACCGGGCGGGCGCGGTGAAGAGCCCCAGGTCTTGAGGATGGTGGAAAGCCAGACCGGCTTGCCGTCTTCGAGCCAGCCAGCGACCCGGGATACGATGTTCTGTTGACTGCTTAACATGGGGGCAAATTTCGAATGTTTTACGCCATGAATCCTGGCGGGCGAGGCATGCCTCCCCTACAAACCGCCTGCGAGAAACCGTAGGGACTGGGCATGCCCAGCCCGTGTCTCCAGTTCGAGCAGGCGGCGCTTGGTTTCGAGGCCGCCGCCGAAACCGGTCAGGCTGCCGTCGCTGCCGACGACCCGATGACAGGGGATGATGACGGGAATCGGATTCCGGCCGTTGGCGGCGCCGACCGCCCGCGAGGCCTTGCCGCTGCCGATTTGCCTGGCAAGTTCTCCATAGCTGCGCGTCTCGCCGTAGGGAATGTCCCGCAGGGCTGCCCAGACCTTGCGCTGGAATTCGGTTCCCGCCGGCGCCAAGGGTAGATCGAACCGTTCGAGCTCGCCGGCAAAGTAGGCGCGCAATTGTTCGATTGCCCGCGCGAACGGGGCCGCGTTCTCGACCCAGCCGGGTTCGTGGCGACGCCGCATCTTGCCGCCGGGGAATCCCAGCATATGCAGATTTTTTCCGTCTCCGGTCAGCAGCAGACTGCCGATGGGGCTGTCCGCATAGGTGTAATACGTTGCCATGAGCCTCATCATTATCGCCTTTTTTGTCTCAACTTGCTGGTATCATTGCGCACCGTCAGACCTTGAAGAATTTTACGGATATGTTTACGTGAGCACCGAAGCCGACAATCCGCCGATTCCCAGATCCACCAAGATCGTCGCCACTCTGGGACCCGCGAGCGACCGGAAAATCAAGGAACTGATCAACGCGGGGGTGGACGTTTTTCGGCTGAATTTCTCCTATGGCGCGCATGAGGAGCATGCCGCGAGAATCGCCGATATTCGTTCCGCCGCAAGCGCGACCGGCCACCATGTGGCCATTCTCGCCGACCTGCAGGGACCCAAGATACGCATCGGTGGATTCGCCTCTGAAGAATCATTCGAACTGGCGCCTGGTGATGAGTTTTCCATCGATGCGGCACTGCCTCGCGACGGCGGAAATCGCAGCGAAGTCTCGACCAGGTTCACGGCGCTGGCCGAGCAGGTCGGTCCCGGAGACGTGCTCCTCCTCGGAGACGAATCGCTTGAACTCGAAGTGATCGAGGTAAAGGGTTCGCGCGTGAATTGCGTGGTCGTCACGGGCGGCGAGGCGCGGGCGGGCAAGGGCATCAACTTGCGCGGCGGAGGATTGTACGCAACCACGCCCACGGCCAGGGATATAGAAGACCTCAAGTTCGCCTGCGACCAGGGCGTGGACTATCTGGCCATATCCTTCACGAGTTCGGCCGACGATCTGAAAACCGCGCGGAAACTGGTCGAGGAACGGGGCTCCGCCTGCGCCATCGTCGCCAAGATCGAAAAGGCCGAGGCGGTCGCCTCGGACGCCAACATGGACGCGATCATCAAGGCCAGCGATGCGGTGATGGTGGCCCGCGGCGACCTGGCGATCGAGATCGGCGAGGCGGCGCTGATGGGAATGCAGAAACACATCATCAGGCGGTCGCGTGAATTGAACCGTTGCGTGATCACCGCGACCCAGATGATGGAATCCATGGTCGAGAACGCCCACCCCACCCGCGCCGAGATCATGGACGTCTCGAATGCCGTGCTCGACGGCACCGACGCGGTGATGCTGTCCGCAGAAACCGCCACGGGCAAGTACCCTGTGGGAACGGTGCAAGCCATGGTGCGCGTGATCCTGGGCGCCGAATCGACGCCTTTCGCCGCGCCGCAGACCAGTCTCGATCACGACTGCGAGGCCATCGACGAATCGATAGCGCTGGCGGCGATGACCGTGGCCGAACATCTGGCGGACGTGCGCGCGGTGGCCTGTCTCACCTCGAGCGGCAATACGCCCAAGCTGATGTCGCGCAGCCGTTCAAGGCTGCCGATCTACGCCCTCGGCAATAACCCGCGCACGCTGTCGCGAGTCGCGCTGTACCGGGGCGTCCATCCCCGGCTGTTCGAAACGAACGGGTACGACTACGCGCTTGTCAACGAGACGGTGGTCGAATTTCTCTTGCAGATCGGCGCGGTCGCCAGGGGCGACGTGGTCATCCTCTCGAAAGGCGACCTGCAGGATGTCCAGGGCGGAACCAACACCCTCAAGGTTCTGAACGTAGGGGCGAGGCATGCCTCGCCCGCATGATCAAATTGAATTTGCCGGCCCGTCTAACGCCCGGCATAGGCTTCGGCCCGCGCCGTTTCCGCGTCCTGAGCGAACGCGGTCGCCAGCGGCGATCCGACCAGCAAGGCAAGCCCGAAAATCCTCACCCATCCGCCATCTCGCATTTTCAACTCTCCCACTCTTTCGGTTGTCCCGTCAGAACGCCCTGGTGTGGCGGACACGAACGTTTAATGCAAAGCCACTCTGCTCTTGAATCAGTTCGCAAGAAGCGGCGTTTCCCTCGGGAACGCTGCAACCGGTTAATTCGATCAATAGTTCGTCCGCCGACGGCCGGTGCAGATTGAAGCTTAAATCCGCGTTGTAGTAAGCGGCCGGATAGCTCATCGCCGTACCGATGTTTTCACCCAGCGCGGTCGGATCCGCCTGACCCAGTGATGCCCCGGACAGTAAGCCTTCGATCACCACAAGGTTGACATGGCTCGTGCCGATTAGGGCCAACTGCCCATCGTCCTTGTGGATAATGGTGAGGAATGCCAAAGCATCCGAATCCGTATTCAGCCAAATGCCGTTCAGATTCGACGCAGCTTCCTGGGCCACTGCGTGTTGCCAAGACATGGTCAGTATCAGCAGCGCGAATGCGCCATTCCAGATTTTTTTCATCGTATTTCTCCTCGTCCTCGCGGTCTTTGAAGCGGCCGATGCCCCCATCGCGCCGATTTCCCCTTGTAATGCATTTGCAACGATTTTGGAACCCTTTTGTTCTCCATTTGTTTGTTCACGAAAAAATCGGGAAAAACACGACAAAACTATTTTTCCCGAAAACGAGGCGTTTCGGCGGAACGCTTCTAGACTCTGTTCCGAAAGAGCGGACGCCGGGATACCGGATGGCCGCCAAATACGCCGTTCTTGCGATTCGGGAGAAGGAAAATGGACGCAATGCTTGACACTTTGGCCGCGAGCCGGAAACTGGAGGAATCGGGCATGCCTGAGCCGCAAGCCGGAGCTGTGGTCGAAGTTGTGAACGATGCCATGAAAAATCTGGTCACGAAAGAGTATCTGAAAGCCGAGCTTGACCGCAGATTCAGCAAGTTCGAGCGAAAGATTGATCGCAAATTCGAAGAGCACTTCGGGGAGGTCGATGGAAAGTTAGGGAAGATGGACGAGAACTTCGAGAAGGTAGACGAACGGTTCGAGAAGATCGACGAACGGTTCGAGAAGATCGACGAAAGGTTCGAGAAGATGGACGAGAAGTTCGAGAAGATGGACGAGAAGTTCGAGAAGATGGACGAGAAGTTCGAGAAGACGAATGCCAACATCAACGAACTGAGGTTGAGTATCGCGGAACTCGGCAAGTCGCAGGCGTGGGGGTTCGTCTACATATGCGGAATCACCGTCGCTGTCGCGGCATTGCTGTTTTCGGCGCTGCAATTTTTCGGCACGGGAGCGGCGGCCGCGCCCGTGAATGTTCCGAACCCCGGCGCATACCGAATCGCCCCGCCGGAACTTCCCGCCATCCCGCCCGAGGACGACTTCCTGCCGCCCGAGGCCACGCTGGAACCGGACCCCAACGCAGACTTGTGATCGGAGCTTGGGCTTTTTTTTCGGCGCTTTTGTTGCGCGTCTTCAAGAGCGGTCGGTTCGCTGGTGCCGCCCTATATAGCCGACGACGATCCTGCTTTCCACTTCGTCCCATGCGAAAGCGATACGGATATTGCTTTTGGCGTCGTGGCTCTTGCCCTTGCCGATATGCAATTGCAATTCGTGACTGGTTCCTTTCACCGTTGTGGTGTACCAGTCCGGGTACTTGCCGCGGGCGGTGGACGACTGCCGAGGAACGTAGAACCAATTGGGTAGAACCGACTTTATCCTTTCGTTGTATTCGACGGGCCCCGAGTTCGGGTCGAGCTTGCTATCCCGGAATTCCGTCGCGAGCCAGGCCAGCGCAGCAAACACTTCGGCGGGCCGCTGAAAGCCGGCGCTTTCCTGTGATTTCGAGTTCAGCGCGAACAGCAGTTGCCCGGGATAAGTTCGCTTTGCCTGACTCACGGCGTCCATTACGCTTTCGAGCCGTTCGGATGGATATCGAACAAAGTAGGCGGCGGCGCTTTCGCGTACGCCTTCCGCTTTTTCGGCATCCGCCGCCGATTCCGTCAGGGCAAGTTTCTCTTCGAGCCGACCGCGCGTCTCTTCCCATTCCTCCTTTTGCCGCTCCAACGCCGCGCAACGGCGTTTCAACTTGCGCGATTCCGCGTTCAGGTCGCCGTACCGCGACTTGATATCTTCGTACTTGTCCTTGAAATCCGCGAATCTGCGCCGCTCGTCGCGCAATTCCCCGCGCATGCTTTCCACTTCTTCGCCGGCGGTTTCTTCAGCCTGGGGCAAGTCAGCCGGACCTTCTCCGTCCAAGCCCGCCGCGGACTCCCGAGATCTCTCCTCCAGTGTTGCCTTGCAACGTTCGAGGTCGGTTTGCCATTGTTCGTGGAGTTCGGCGATACGCTCTTCCAGTTCCCGCCTTTTCGGTCCGCGCTCACGCTCCTCCCTGACCGAGCCGCCCTGGGGTCTGACTTCCCGATAGTCGCGCAACAATCCGACCATTTCCGCCGGATGATCTCCGAGGGCAAGCATCAACAGTTCCCGGTTTTCTTTCAAATCGGACAGGATCGCATTCAAGTCGATTTCCAGATAGGCGAATTCTTCCCGGAAATCGCCGGAAAGCGATTCGATCAGCTCATCGGCCTTATCGAAGAAATCCAATATCCTGCTGGCCGCGAAGTCGTCCGCGATCTCTTCCACCGCATCCAGAAAAGCGCCCAGGCCCGGCCCCAATTCCTCCAGCAAATCGGAATCCCACAATGCCTGCAAAAAGTCCCGCAACAGCGGCGACTCGATTTCCGATGCGGCGATCTCTCCCGGCCGCGCCGGGGCCGCGCCCGAAACCAGACTCAGCATCAGCCGCGCCTCGCCCGCCGCCACGCCGGCGACATCCCGCTCTTCACCCTGCCCTTCAAGCAGCTTTCCGACTTCGCGACTCCAATCATTCCAATCCCACAAGCGGGGAAACACGCCGTTCTTGAAATCCGCTCCTTCCGGCTCGACTTCGATTTCCGCAAGATGATTCTCGACTCGCCCGCTTAAGGTCGCGTTGGCCGAGCGCCACGTGTGCAACACCGCACCAAGCAGACGACTGTCGCCTTCGAAGCACTCTTCCAGCACTTTCGCGGTCAGCAGTTCGGGTTTCGCTTTGCTGGCCTTGGCGAAGCCTCTGATCTTGATATTGCGGTTGCCGTCGATGGCGGCGGCCAGACTTTGCCGCGCGCTTTTCGCCTTGCCGCCGCCCGCGCATTCCAGCGCGACCGCGACGATGCGTTCCAACTGCTCATCGGTCTGGGTTTCCAACGCCCTCAGGAGCGGTCTGGGCAATCGGCAAAACCGCTCGTCGGAATGGAATTCCCCCGCTTCGATGTCTCCGGTCTCCCGGTTTCCGGCCTCCCGATTCGCGGCGACTCCGCACTTTTTCTCCACGACCGCCGAATCCGCAGAAGGATCCACCAATGACAAGTGGCGTTTTTTCATGACATCGTCCGTTGGACTCCGATTCGAAATTCGCCCGGCGATACTAGCATGCTACCGCGGCATGCGGACAGGAACGGTCTGATGTATATTGCCGGCCAACGTGCGGGGCCTTGTCCGTCCCGCGCCTTTGCGGACGGGGAGCAGCCATGACGAACAAAGACTTGCGCAAACATTCAAGCATTGTGACAGACGGCGTCGAGCAGGCGCCGAGCCGCGCCATGTTGCGCGCGGTGGGCTTTACCGACGGGGACTTCGCCAAGCCCCAGGTCGGCATCGCTTCTACGTGGAGCATGGTGACGCCTTGCAACATGCATATCGACAAGTTGGCGGAGACGGCCAATCACGCTTCCGACGCCGCCGGGGGCAAGGGCGTGATCTATAACGTGATCACCGTTTCCGACGGCATTTCCATGGGCACCGAGGGCATGAAGTATTCGCTTGTCTCCCGCGAGGTGATCGCCGACAGCGTGGAGACCGTCTCGGGCTGCATGGGGCACGACGGCATCATCGGCATCGGCGGCTGCGACAAGAACATGCCCGGCCTGGTGATGGGCATGGCGCGGCTGAACCGTCCGGCCATTTTCGTCTACGGCGGCACGATCCAGCCCGGCCCAGGCCGCACCGACGTGGTCTCGGTGTTCGAGGCCGTCGGCGGCCACGCCGCGGGCAAGGTGTCGGATATCGAACTGAAGCAGATCGAGGACACCGCCATACCCGGCCCGGGCTCCTGCGGCGGCATGTATACCGCCAACACCATGGCCTCCGCCATCGAGGCCCTCGGCATGAGCCTGCCCAACAGTTCGGCCCAGGATGCGATCTCCGATGCGAAGCAGAACGATTGCGAACGCGCCGGGGCGGCGATCATGAATCTGATCGAAAAGGACATCAAGCCTTCCGACATCATGACCCGGGCCGCCTTCGAGAACGCCATCAAGGTCGTGATCGCGCTCGGCGGCTCGACCAATGCGGTGCTGCATCTGCTCGCCATGGCCCATACCGTCGGCGTCAGGCTCGAACTCGACGATTTCAGCCGCATCGGCCGCGCAGCGCCAGTGCTGGCCGACCTGCGCCCGAGCGGCAACTACCTGATGTCGGAACTGATCGCCATCGGCGGCATCCAACCGCTGATGAAGCGCATGCTCATTGCAGGAATGCTCGACGGTTCATGCATGACCGTAACCGGCCGCACACTGGCCGAGAATCTGGCCGAAGTCGAGGATTATCCGGCGGATCAGCAGATCGTGCGGGACCTGGCCGATCCCATCAAACCCGAATCCCATCTTGTCGTATTGGGCGGCAATCTCGCCCCCGAAGGCGCCGTGGCCAAGCTCACCGGCAAGGAAGGCGACCGCTTCTCCGGCCGGGCGCGAGTGTACGATTCCGAGGAAGAAAGCCTGAAAGGCATTCTCGCCGGCGAGGTCGTCAAGGGCGACGTCGTCGTCATTCGTTTCGAAGGTCCGCGCGGCGCGCCGGGCATGCGCGAAATGCTTTCCCCCACTTCGGCGATCATGGGCAAGGGCCTCGGCGCCGACGTTGCGCTGATCACAGACGGCAGATTCTCCGGCGGCTCCCATGGCTTCGTGGTCGGCCATATCACGCCCGA
>JANQSV010000006.1 GCA_028279115.1 Pseudomonadales bacterium | reverse complement strand
CTGGAACCGCAGCGACATATCGCTGCCGGTGCCGAACGGAGATTTCACCGTGGATCTGGCGCGGGTGCGCGTTTCCTATTCGTTCACGCCGCAAATCTCGCTGCAGACGTTGATCCAATACAACAATCGCGACGACGTGGTGGCGGCGAACGTGCGTTTCGCCTGGCTGCAATCGGCCAATGCGGGCCTCTACCTGGTCTACAACGAAGTCGACGAGTTCAGCGGCCTGAACATGCCGCATTACGAACACGAGAACGCGCGCCAATTCATCCTCAAGTACAGCCGCATCCTCGACATCTTCAATTGACGGGCGATTCCTCGTTTGTCATTCCGCGCGAAGCGGAGCGCGGTAGCAGAATCCGCTTGGGAATTGTCGGCGTGACGGGTGGCGCGATTTGCCAGCGGCGGGCGGAGGCGTTACAGTAGCGCGTCCTGCGCGCCTGTAGCTCAGTTGGATAGAGTAGCTGGCTTCGAACCAGTTGGTCGGGAGTTCGAATCTTCCCAGGCGCGCCAAATTCTTGGGTGTTCTTTTCCGAGGCCTTGTCAGTCCTGTTCGATCCCCGCAAGCGCTTCAAGCGCGATCGAGATCAATTTGTGCTCGACCCCAGCTTGTTTGGCCTTGTCGATCTTCTGTTTTTTGAGGCTGTCCACCGTGGATGCGCATAAACTTCCGGCTCTGCAGCCCAAGCTGTTGCCTACCGAGAGTATTGCGGAAGTTTCCATGTCGACGGCGAGCACATTCTCCCGCTCAAGTTGTTCGAGGTTTTTCCGCACACAATGCTCCGCGGCGCTGTCGAGGGCGAACATGTCCTGATAGAAGGCGTCGTAACTGGCGAATTTGCCGGCGTGAACAGTAATGTCGAACTTCGTTGCGGCCTCGACCAAAACGCCCGCCAGTTCCGGGTCGGGGCTTCCGTCCGCGCCGTTCCCGGCATAGGCGGCGGAGGTGCCTTCGTGCGAAATCGCTTCCCGTGCTATGACCAGGTCACCGATTTTCACCGGGGGAAGTCCGATACTCGTGCCCAGTCGCAGAAAAAGCCTGGCGCCCAGATGCGCCAGTTCATGCAACACGATGGCCGCGATCGGCGCCCCCATGCCGAAAGCCGACAAAGTGATGCGGCAATCCTTGTAGATGCCGGTGACCGTGGCCAGACCCCGATTGACGGGTAGCGTTTCGACATCGCTCAAATATCGGCTGAACCTCGGCACCCGGCCCGGATCGCCGAGGAGAATGACTCGTTCGGCCACTTGATCGCTGCTGCAGCCGAGATACCATGCGCGTTTTCTTTCCATCTCGCTCTACCCGCCGGAGCGGCCGCGCAAGAGCGCCGCCGCGGCGTCGATTCCGTGCGACACGATCACTCTGGAATCCCGCTCACCCGAAAGGATGGCAGCCAGACAACCGCCCGCCAGGGTATCGCCCGCGCCGGTCGAATCGCTGAAGCGCAACGGCTCGACCTCGATTTGAACGACTTCTTCGTCCTGCGTTGCCTTCACGGTTTCCCCTCCCGCCGTTTCCACGACAAGCGGTCGCTTGCGACTCGCGGATTTTGCCAGCGCCTTATCGACCCAGCCGCGTTCCCGGCGATTGCAAAAGATGCAGTCGGCGCGGGAAGCCAACTTGACCCGTAACGGTTCCGGAAACGACAGCGGATCGTTCTTCATGATCCAGGCTAGCTTGCAGTCCCCGCCGATCAACGCCAGCGCCTCTTCGGTGATTGCGGGAGGCCCTACGGTGACACACAACAGCTCGGCGCCCAAAATCAGTTCTCGCTGCTCTACGGAGAGAAACTCCTGTCCAAGAATCCCCGGATCGAACAGACAGCCGCAACTGCCGTCGGCCTGATAGATCATGAACGCCATGGGCGTGGCGCCCGATTTGATCGTGACGATTCCGCTAACGCCAATTCCGTCGTTTTCGACCGAGGAGGCAAAAAGCTTGCCATGCGCGTCGGCCCCCGCCCAGGACAGGACCGAAACGGGAATGCCCTTCACGGCCAAGGGGCGGGCCGCATACAAGACGCAGCCGCCGGGGCGGGGGAAGCCGCCGCTGGGGCGTTGCTGGATCGTGACGGTGCGATCGGGCTCGAAATAGCCGTTGAGGGTCGCGGGATAATCAATGCACGCGTAACCCATGACGACGGCCTTGCTCATGACAGGATTCCCAGGCCTTCTTCAAGGGATGCGACCCAGCCGAAGTAACGTTCGATGTCTTCAAGAGAGGCGGCGGCGAGATGGGCGCGATTCGAATTCACCGCATCGCACACCACATGACATCGATAGCCCAGCGAGAAACCGTCCTGCACGGTGGCCCGGACGCAGACATTGGTCTTCACGCCGCCGATCACGAGCGAGTCCACCTTGAGCTCCCGCAGCAGCAGATCGAGATCGGTCGAATGAAACGCGCTCACGCGGCGCTTCGGCAACAGGAATTCGCCGGATCCTTGCGGCGCGAAACCGTCCACCAGGGCGGAGTCGAATTCGCCGTCGATACAATGAGCTGGCACCTTGGTCTCTTCGAAATCGTCGAGTCCGGGCCGATGGCGCTCGGCAACGAATATCACCGGCCTTCGTCCCGCTCTCGCGCGGCTCAGCAATTGCCGCAAGGCCGGCAGTACCGCCCCGCTTTCGCGATAGTAGTTCTGTCCGTCTTCGTGGAAGAACGAATTCTGCAAATCGATGAGCAAAAGCGCCGCGGAGGTTTTTCTGGTCATGCGCCGGCTCGCGAGATCCCGCGGGCCGCCTTCGGCCCGCCGTCGTGACGCAGCACCGCCAGGGGACTTGAGCGCACGAGGCGCGCGTCGTAGGTATAGCAATCCTGCAAATACACGGCCTCGATCAATTCGATCAGGCGACCCAGATCATCGAAACTCTTGCGATGCACGAGCATCACCGCCGAGGGCAACTCGATGCCGAGTTGTCTGGCCTCTCTTTCAGTGGCCAGCCGCACGTTGATCGTTTCGTCGGCATGCTCGATTTCCAGGCCCGCCGTATCAAAGGTCCGGTACAGCGAAAAATCCGCTTGCTCCACCTGGCTGTCCGGTCCCAACAGCGCCGGAACCGACTCGGCGATGCGGTTTGGAATCAGCGCGGTATGCAACGCCCAGGGAAAACCGTCGACCAGCCGCACGCGTTCGAGCAGCAAGGCCGGTTCGTCACAGCCGTATTGCAGGGCTTCGCTGCGGCTCAATTGCCGCTGGTGCAGCAGCCGATGCGTCGGTATCCGGCCCTGGCGCCGCACGGTTTCCGAGAAGCCGAGCAGATAGCCGGGCGAGCGGTGCAGGGCGGGGCGCGTGACGAAGGTGCCCACTCCCTGCCGCCGCTGCAGCAGGCCGTCGGCAAGCAGAACTTCAATGGCCTTGACGACGGTGCCGCGGCTTACGCCGAACTGTCGGCAGAGCATGGCTTCGCTGGGCAGCAGATCGCCCGGTTCCCATTCGCCCGCGCGAATGCCGTCGCGAAGCGTCTCGGCCAGATGGGCATAACGCGGCTTGAGTCCCTTGCGGACTGCAATCATCGTTTGTGGCCCTCAATATTGACAAGTGAATAGACCGTATTGTGCAAAAATCAACTTGACCAGTCAACCAAGCGAGCAAATCCCAATCGTGCAAACCGCTCGGACGCCCTCGCCGTTGGCCGGTGTGAGGCGGCGAAAGTCGCGGCCATCAAATCGATGTCGCGATTAAACCGGTTGCCCGGTCCAAAGTCCAATAGGCGGCAAAACTACCGATCAAATAGGTGGTAGACAATCGCAGCGGCGCCTTTGCCGCAGGCGCCATGGCTGAGATCATGCGCCCGCAAAGGAGGGCTCCCATGATGAACAGCAACTGGCCCGCCTCAATGCCCAGATTGAAAAATAACAATGCCGCAAGAGCATGCTCCTCTGGCAGTCCGGTTTCAGCGAGTGCGCCGGCAAACCCGAAGCCGTGCAGCAGCCCAAAGAAAATTGCGATGGCGATTGGATGTTTGGAGGCAACGCTGGTTTGACCAAAATGATTGCGCGCCGCCTCAACCGCCAACATCAGCACCGAGAGCGCGATCAACGTTTCTATAGTCGAACTGCCCGCTGGAGTGAGACCATACGTTGACGATCCCAAAGTAGTTGCGTGGGCAAAGGTGAATCCGGAAACTGTCAAGATCAGCTTGCGCCAGCCGGACACCAGAAACAGAAGCCCCAAAACAAACAACAAATGATCATATCCGGTAAAAATGTGCTCGATTCCCAGTCGAAAATACGGTTGAACTGTTCGCGTTGCGCTTTCTTCCAAAATCAGTTGACCGGAGGACTGGCGTCCAGACAGTAACAGGCTCGCCTCATTGCCGTGCCTGTCTTTGTAAAGGACGAACGTTTCCAGAATTGTATTTTCAAGGCCTTCGACAACTACTTTTTCTCCTGCCAGACTTTCGTTCGGGCACTGAACTGTCGCATACATCACTTGCGCTTCCGGAAAGCGATATTCGACGCCTTTCATGAGTGAGCATCCTTCAGGAAAACGCGGCATGATGGGTGGAGCGTAACCATCGCGAACGGGCACCTTCCAAACGATTGCGTGGCGCCCATGACCCATTTCGCTGATATCCAGCAAAGCCGGACGAGATTCGTGCGCGTCGGCCGGAGCGGCGAAAACGGCAATGAGCCATGCGCTCGATGCGGCCCTAACGAAAGCGCTGGTCACTGGAGGAACCTAAAACCATGTGCAATGCGCCTTCGGCTTCAAGATTGACTTCGAACTTGGCGCGCAAGTCGCGGTAGAGCGCTTCTGCGGCAGCCTCCCGGCGTTGGGCCGAATACGCCGCCAGCGCGGCATCGCGCACTTCATCAAGATCGAATATTCGCCCGGCATGCCTTTCATGCACGAAAACCAAATGACTGCCGAAAGACGAATCGATCGGCCCAACCCAGCCGCCTTCTCTGACGCGCGTCAACTCTTCGTGGAAAACCTCGCCGAACATTTTTGTCATGTCATCGGCTCGCGCATTGGATATATCTTCGCCAAATGGAAAACGATCCGACGCAACGTCGGTTTTCACATCTGGACCGGTTGCCGATAACAGAAGTTCCAGCGCCTTGGCGGCATCCAGGAATGGGTTGGCGCGTTTATCCCTGTCGAAAAAAAGATGGGAAAACGTTACGGATTCCGGGGTGGAAAACAGAGCCCTGTTTTCTTGAACAAACGCCATCAGTTCATCTTCGCTCACTTGCCCTATCGGATCGGTGGCTTCAAGAAGGAATGACATTTTCTGCGCCAGGCGACGACGTATGATGGTGTCTTCAGAATCCAGACCGAGAATCAGCGCTTCGCGATACAGCACTTCTTCTCTCACATGATCTTCGATTATTCCAGCCATCTCCTCTGCTGTTGGATCGCGCGTCCAGCGACTGCGCCAGTCGTTTATCAATCGGGATTGTTCGGCTATGCTGATACTGATTGTTTCAGGAGATTGTCTGGGCGCATTCAGGAAGTGATCCGCTGTCAGTAAAACAACGCCGATAAACAAAAAATGTGAAAGCGGTTCTCGGACGATGGAGGAAAACTTGTCCCAGAGCATGGTTTGATTTACCAAGCCAGCCTGTGGTCAGTCGGGTGGCGTATACCAGATCGGCGACGACCACGCCATTTCCTGAATGAACTCCGGCGCATCGTTGTCGCATTGCGCGGGCCGGTTTTCGTCTTCGGCATCGCATTGAACGGCGCTCCATCTGCGCGTTGGAACCTGCACGGCGCGCAAATACCAATACGCCGCTTCTTCGGGGTCGAAACTGGCGTCACTATAGACGGCGCAAAGTATTCCATACCCACTTCGCGGTCCCGCGTCCCGCGGTGGATCAAGGTCCGAGACCCGATAATACGCCTCTCCGTCGCGGTCAACCCAGCCTTTTACGATCTGAAGCTTGCGCAACGGGGCGCCCGATGCGCCGGGGTCGCGGACGGCATGGGCGATGAATGTCGGCGCGCCCGCCTCTCCCCGGGGCGGAAGGTCGCCACCCATCGGCGCGCCGCGCTCATATCCCGCGGCGACAAGGTCGGGATCGCCGCACAACGATTCATCGAAATCCCATCCGCCAAAAAATCGCGGCAAAATTCTTGGGCCGGATGTCCCGAAAGTCTCCCGGCGCAGAAAAGCGCCGAAGATGGCGTCGCGAGAGTTTTCAACCGCCCACACGCCAGCCAGACCACCGGGATTTCCATTCAGATTGCTCGGCAGATATCCGGAACCGAGCCGTTCCCGCAATGTCATTTCATACACGATGTGTCCGGTCCAGGACGTTTCGTCCGTCGCGCCGGCGGTTCCCACATGGGTGTCGGTGCTCGCGATGACGCCCATCTTGAGCGGATTGACGCCAAGGCGTCGTTCTTCTTTCAAGCCCAGCAGGGAGGCGCCGCGGAAGAAATCGTTGTAGGCCACGCATCCGCCATTGAAAAGGCCGAAAAATCCGGGTTCTCCTTCGCAGTCGATCACTTCGGCGAAAATGTCCTTGTAGGATGAGTATGTGCCGATTTTTCTGACTTGCTCGAAATCGCATAATTCGTCGGGCGCGCCGATGACGCCTGACAGCCCGTTCATGCATTCCGAATTTCCCTTGTGTTGGAATATCTCCATCAATGGTTCGACGACATTGCGCATCCTCGCCCGCTCGCGTTGCATATCAATCGTCTCGCCGGTCGGGGCGGCAAGCAGCGAGCCATTGCTGAGATTCGAGTTATGCGGAATGGAGATTACTTCGCAGCCGTTTTCCGCCTTGTTGCACTGCCTGTCCAACTGTTCCCAAAGCATGTGTCCCCTGGGCGCTTCGACGTAGGATATGGGGGTGGCGGTAACGTTCGCGTTGCGGAATATGATGTTGCGGTGCTGATTCCGGTATTTTGGAAGGCCGCTGTATTCATAGCCCACGAATGTCGTGAATCTGCATTCCGCAGAGCGGTCGTACGCTTCTTCCGCCGCGCGCTGCGTCGCCTCCCAAAGCGTTGATATTGACCTGTCGCATCGCATGCCGTCCTCCCCGCAGATCAGCGCGTTGCGTCTGGGCGTTGGCAGAACGATCGTGGGCGCCATCGGCACATAGGATTCGGGACCGGGAACGCGCAGCTCCGCGCACACCGAAGTGTCGTATCCGGCATTTTCCGGATCCAGGCATTGCGTCATTTCGCCGAAATACTCCGCGTGGTCCGTAACCGCCATGAAGTCGAGCGGCTGATTGATCGATACCCGCGCGAACGGGTTGCCGTCGCCGTCGTAGGGTGGCAGCTCTATCGGGCGGCCGCGGGCGAAATCATATGCGTCTTCGGGCGTGGTCCTCGTGCCATTGCCGTAAGCGTCGAACGAATAGGCCGAATGCACGTGCAGATCGCCGAAATAGGCGTTGCGCAAGGGATTGCGTTCGCGGCACGGCATCCGCAATTCGCTATATGCCACCAGCGGGCCGTCGTCCGCCCTGGAAAGCGGGGATGGCGCCGGTCGAATGCTTTCCTCTCCCGCCGCCTGGCCGCATCCCAAAACGGCGAAAATAGCTATTGCAACGTATGAATGCTTCAATTTCATATTTGCCCCCGGTTGTTCCCGGATTTGCGATTCTCAGCAAGATCGATCGGGTTTGACTCTCATTCTGATATGCTTCGGTTCCAGATAAGCGTTCAAGCCTTCAGGGCCGAGTTCGCGACCGAAGCCGCTTAGTTTCCAGCCGCCGAATGGCGCTTGCAATTCGGAAGTGTCGTTTACATTGATCCCCACGGCGCCGAACTCCAGCCGATCCGCGAACGCCCATGCCGCTTCCAGATCTTCCGAGTATACATAAGCCGCCAGCCCGTAGGGCAAGCTGTTGGCGATTCGTTCGATCTCGCCGACAGAAGCGCAGGACCGAATCGCGGCGAGGGGTCCGTAAGTCTCTTGAGACATCGGCAGACTGTCAAGCGGCGCGTCGTCTATCAATGTCGGACGAAAGAAATACCCGCGCCGCAACGCTTCGCCATACGGGCGAATTCCTCCCGCCACGATCGCGCCGCCTTTGCGAATCGCGTCCGCGATGTGCGTCTGCACACGTGCGATAACGGCCTCGTTCAAAACCGGGCCGTAAGCCACTCCCGGGTCGGCGCCGTGACCGAGTTCGATCTTTTCCGCAAGACTTGCAAGCGCGTCGACAAACTTCTTGTGAATCGATTCATGGGTCAGAATGCGATTCACGCTGATGCAAATCTGCCCCATATTCGAAAACGACCGGCGCATGGCGGCGGTCGCCGCGGCTTCGATATCGGCGTCCGGCAAGACGATAAA
>JANQSV010000026.1 GCA_028279115.1 Pseudomonadales bacterium | reverse complement strand
CGAGCGGCTTGGCCTCGTTGTGGCCCAGCATGGCTGTCGGCGCTTCGTTGTAATGCCGCATGACTTCTTCCAATGTCGCGATCTGCCCGGTATGCATGTAGGGAGCGGTCAGCGTGACATTGCGCAGCCCCGGTGTCTTGTGCGCTCCGGCCAATTCGTTGCCGTCCCTGGCGAAGCGCAATTCCGCGCATTCCGCGGGCGCCGCGTCGCTGAACTCGCCAAGGCAGTTGAAAGGATCCCCGCGCGCCAGCCGCACGCCGCCGAAACGGCCGAGCGAAGGCAATTGCCCGAATACCGGCAGAACGCCGGTATTGTGGAAATCATGATTGGTGAGCAGCGGGCCATTATGGCAATTGACGCATTGCGCCTCGCCGATGAACAAGTCGAGACCGGCAATTTCCTCCCTGTTGAGCATATCCCCCTGACGCCTGGAGCGGGCCGAGCCCTCTCGCGCCACTGCGTCGGCGTAGTCGTCGAAGCGGGATCTTCCCGGCAACAATTTGCGCTGATACGCCGCCAATGCCTTGCCGGCATTGGCGAAAGCGACCGAAACCTCGAACATGAGGCCGGGGCCGAGCGCACGCCAGGCTTCCTGTTCGGAATCGTCGCCGAGGGGCGAAGCGGAATCCGGCAGGTGCGCCGGATCGGGCAAGACGCCGAAGATTTCCTCGTACATGGCCTTGTATTCAGAGTCGGTGGCGAGCAGACCGACGATCGCGGCGCGGCTGGCGCCTTGCTCGAAATGCGTCTCGAGGGGCGTCAGAGCCTGAGCCCATTGACTGTCACGGCGACCGTCCCAATAGAACCACGGGCTATAGGCGACGCCAAGCAGTCCGGGCGTGTGCCGCCGGCCCGGCCCGGTTCCCACGGCGATCGGCAAGCCATCGGTAAACGCGAGTTCCGGACGATGACAGCTTGCGCAGGATACGGCGCCATTGGCGCTGAGTCGCGGGTCGAAAAAAAGCCGCTGGCCGAGTGTTGCCGCGCGTTCGTCGTCGGCGGCCGCGTTGCTCGGGTCGGGTTGCAGCGGCGGCAGGGCGCTTAGCGAGAACGATGCGATCAGCGCGGCTTCGGACTCGCTCCAGCGCTTGGGCGGGGGGGCGGGCGCCAGCAGCCAGATCAGCACCGCGGCGGCGGGCAAAAGACAAATCGCCAATATGCGCCTGTTCACAATTCGAATTCGAGGCTCGCGCTATCGGCGTCCTCTCCCAGCCTTATATCGAACTCGATCAGCCAGCGGCCCGGCATATGGAAGCGGAGGCCTTGCAGCAGATAGACTCCGGGCTCAATTTCATCGGTGACTTCGGGGCGGGTGGGAAAGCCATGATCGTGGTCCGGCATGCCGCCTTGCACTTCGATCCGGGCGCTTGCGATGGGCGCGCCGGCGCCATCGGTCAACCATAGCCGCCAGTTATGCATGCGGTTGATTTGCGGGGGCGACAGTTCGCTGCTGATCGCGAGAAGCTTGCCGCCTTCGGTGATCACGGTGAAATCGGTCTCCGCTTCGTTCCACGCTTGAGCCCAGGTCAGGGCGGGCGTCAACAGGAACGCGAGCGCTATCGGCAATCGGCAAAGCATTTCAGCGGTGATTCAAATCGGCGGCGGTCCAAGGAAATCGCCGCGAATTCTAGCAAATTCGGCTGAACGTTCTCATTCAGCCTTGGAATAGGCCACTATTTCGAAAAAGCCGACGATCATGCGCTGATGATCGAAAATCTGGTCGAAAGGAATTTCAAGCTGATCCGGATGCATTCGCGGATCCTCTCTGACCTTCTTCATGCCGACATCCCGGATTTCCTTCGACTCCCAGACGATCCAGGAAAAGCAGACGGTTTCGTTCACCTTTAATTCCACCGCGCGTGGAAATGAAGTCTGTTTGCCGTGCGGCACGTCGACGCCCCAGCTATCGACATATTCGAGCGCGCCATGTTCCAGGAAAACTTCGGCCGCCTTGCGCGCGACGTTGAAGAAGGCGTCCTTGTTTTCGTTGGGGACTGGAGTGATAAAGCCATCAACAAATTTCATAGTGTGTTCCTCGATAGATTCT
>JANQSV010000001.1 GCA_028279115.1 Pseudomonadales bacterium | reverse complement strand
ATGAGGAGCGACGCAATGGTTCAGTCAAGCACTGCCCACAGCCAGCGCATCAATCTGCGGCTGAGTGAAACGGCGAAACAGCGCATCGAACAGGCGGCTGCTGTTGAAGGCAGGACTGTCAGTGCCTTTATTGTCTCCAGTGCGCTGGAGAATGCGGAGAAGACCGTGCGCCGCCACGAGACTGTAGCGCTTGCCCGCCAGGACGCCATGCGATTTTTTGAGGCGCTCTCCAATCCACCGCCACCGAACGACCGTCTCCGCGCGGCGCTTGAGGAACATGCCAGACGCGTGGATTCGCGTTGACCGAATTCAACGAACTGATAGTCGAGCCGCTCGGCAAACGGCATGACCGGGCGGCTTTTTCCTGTGGTTTCCCCGAACTTGACCATTATCTGATGCGTCAGGCCGGCCAGGACATCCGGCGCCGGATCGCGCGGGTGTTTGTCTGCACTGCCAAAGACGCAAATGTCGTACTCGGCTTCTATGCGCTGAGCGCCCTGTCGATCGATCTCGCCTCGCTGCCCGTTGTGCTATCGCGAAAACTGCCTCGCCTTCCTGTACCTTGCGCGCTGATCGACCGGCTGGCGGTCGACCGCTCGGCACACGGCCGCGGTCTTGGGCGTATGCTTCTCGCCGATGCAGTCAAGCGGACCATGGCCGCCAGCGAAACCGTAGCCATGCATGCCCTGGTCGTGGACGCCGCGAACGACAACGCCAAACGCTTCTATGAGAGATTTGGCTTTGCACCGCTCACGGATGACCCGATGCGCCTGTTTCTCGCTCTAGGCCATAACACACTGGGAGACCTGAAAGAATAGTCTGAATTCTTGACGGCAGCTTGGCGTTCAAGTGCAGAATGGATGTATTCTCCCCCGTTGGCAGGCTGACAGAATCATGAAAGTTGAAACCGAGATCAAGAAATGGGGCAACAGTCTGGCATTGTGCATGACAGGCATGATGGCGGAGTTGCCGGGATTCAAGGAAGGAGCCAAGGTCGTGGTATATGTGAGTGAGGACGGCCTCATGGCAAAGCCTGTATCGAATTCGCGGATAAAGATCGAACTGCCTTATAGCGAAGAGGAATTGTTGGAAGGTCTCACGCCCTGGAAAGCGCATAACGAACTCGCCTGACAACCGGGTTGCTCATTGCTCGGAGTGGGTGTCCCATAGAGATTTACACGAACGGAATCGAGTTTCACAAGGCAAAGCAGAAACACGTTCATGGTGGTACATTCCACGAAATTTCGCTAAAGTGTCTAAAACAATAAATACAATGTTCGCAATTAACAGATCCCTGTGAATTGGATACGCTAGAGCAAGTGCGAGAAGTTGTTGAAACGTTTAATTTACGAGTAAGTCACCATATCCCCAAACAATCGTTCCGATGACTAAGAACCAAATTGACAATACATTAAATATTCTACTAATTCGATAGAATCTTTCACTATTCGAGTCAAATTCTTGAAAGGGAACATTGATTTTCAATTCGTTAATAAATTGTCTGAACATAAGACGATCTTCCCAAGTAGCTCTCGCATTGGTCGAAACTAGGGCGGATACAACAACTAGAATGCTTCCCGAGCGCTGAAACCATGTCGAATAAGAATTTGTCGTTAAATCAATGAATAAGGAGGTCGAAAAAATAACAATTACAGTGAGAAAAGTTATCCATAGACCACACGAAAAAGCAATCCTTTTAGTGGCGTAGTCCCAAATAACCTCGCAATCATTTCCGCTACTGATGAATCCTAATTTATCTATACAAATTAGTAGAAGCTGAACTATTCTGTCTTTCACATTAAAGCCCCATCAATACATAACTGTTGCCTGGAGAAATCAGAACGGGACATCCACCCTGGGATTGACGGAGGTCGAATCGGCTGGATGTTCCAAAGTAGATGTTGTGGCGTATAGATGCTGACTGTCTTCTGGCGCAGCCAAACGAAAGCGAATCGTCTTGTTTCTCTTGTATGTTCTCGCAATGGTCATTCTATATCTATAGTCCGCAACTATTCAGCAACTCCCTTAACCTTGCTTCTGCCATATCCTGAGGTAGTGCTGAAAACTCTGCTGCTTGCCCTGATTGAAGACGTGTTGGTACTGCACCTTTTTCAAGACAAGGAACGAGGTACTCATCCCAAATCCTTCTGACCCAATATCTTTCATCCGAACTCGTGGTATTGGATTGAATGTCGCTTTCACCCGTGTTCTCGGTATTGGATTCATTCACCATGCGTGTACAACTAACTCTCAATATGGGAAATACAATATCCCGTTCCTCCGCTGTCATGTACTGAAAAAGTTGTTGTTCAGCGAAGGCGTTTCCCAGAGAATCAATAACTCCATCTGGAAACAGATCAAGTAGTTCTTCATCGGTGCTGCCTTCCAACCCGGCATCCCCTCGTAGCGAGTCCACGGCGCAAGGATTAAACACCCGATTCAATAGTTCCTCCTTCAAATCTGCGTCTCGATTGATCGAGTCATAACACGCCAGACGCGCAATGTCTTCTGCAATGCTGTCGCAATCATTTTCTTGCGCCAGTACTAGAGCGGTGGGCACGGTCAAGGTAAAAGCGAGCGAGGCAAGAACAATCTTTTTAATTTTTGGATCCTCCGAATCCAAGGAAAGGCGGATTATACGCTGAACTGGAGGAACGAGCTATTTTGGTGCATGGAAGCTATTGCACTCCAAAGTAGCGATGAGGATGACTGCGACTGATTTAGGGAACCCAACGCAGAAAGCTGGGAAGCAGTTGACGACGACGAGTGAACATCAACACACGAGATTTTGTGACTTCGCTTCGGGCAGAATGACGACGATGAGATTTAGACCCCGCTCGAAACCAAGAATCGAAAGCCAAGCACTGCGTGAGTCGCTGTCGGGCCGGGCGTGAATACAGCGGGCGTGCGAGGCAGGATGCCGAGCCCGGAGCCTACAGGGGTGTAGGCAAGCGTTTATGAAGCGAAGCTTCATGCGCAGCCGGAACGACGCCAAGCTGCGCTTGGCGGCTGGACCGTATTTACGGCGTCCGCTGCACCCTTTGCCAGCCGACGGCGACGGTTCGAAGCCACCAATCTCAACAACATGCCCAAAGAGATTCTGCGACTACGCTTCGCTTCGCGCAGAATGACAGCGATGAAATTTTGGCCCGCTCGAAGCGCTGATACCTGGCAATGACTATGGGTGTCCCATGGAGAAGGTCTCGCCTTGCCGCCTGTTCGGGGCAAGTTATAATGCCGCGCGAGTCGCGGGGCAGTGGAGTGAGAGCATGATCTTCGAGGGCAAGGCCCTGCAGGTTGACAGATTGCCGGGCGGCAACGCCCGGGTGGATTTCAACCTGCGGGATTCATCGGTAAACAAGTTCAATCGGCAAACGTTGGAAGAACTGCGAGCCGCAGTCGACGAGGTGGCCAAGGCCGGGGTTTCCGGGCTCGTCTTCACCAGTTCCAAGCCCGCCTTCATCGTCGGGGCGGACATCACCGAATTCCCCGCGATGTTCAGCGAGGCCGGAGAACGATTGCTCGCCTGGCTCAAGGAAAGCAACGAGATTTTCAACGCCATCGAAGACCTGCCTTTCCCCACCGTGGCGGCGATTGACGGTTTTGCCCTCGGCGGCGGCTTCGAACTTGCTGTCGCCACCGATTTCCGCATCGGCACAGAACGCGCCGTCGTCGGCTTTCCCGAAGTCAAACTCGGTATATTTCCGGGCTTCGGCGGCACCGTGCGTCTGCCGCGCCTCATCGGCGCGGACAACGCCAATCAATGGATCGCGAGCGGAGACCAGATTCGCGCCGATCAGGCCTTCAGGGAAGGCGCCCTGGACGCCGTCGTGCCCCGGGAGCACCTGGTTTCCGGCGCGGAGAAAATCATCCGGCAGGCCAATGCCGGCAAGCTCGATTTTCGCGCCGTCCGCCGGCGCAAGACACAAGCACTCGAACTTTCCCCCGTCGAATTACAGGTCGCATTCGATACCGCCAAGGCCATGGTTGCCGCGAAAGCGGGCCCGCACTATCCGGCGCCGCTTACCGCCGTGCAACTGATGCATGACTGTGCGGGCCTCGACCGGACCGGCGCCTTGCGGAAGGAACACGAGGCATTCCTGGAACTTGCCGGCGGCACGGTAAGCGCCAACCTCGTGCAGATTTTTCTCAATGAACAATTCCTGTCGGGGAAGGTGAAAAAACTCATGCCGGCGGCAGCCGATGTGAAATCGGCGGCCGTGCTCGGCGCCGGCATCATGGGCGGCGGAATCGCCTATCAGTCCGCCCTGAAAGGCGTGCCCATCGTCATGAAGGACATCGTCCAGGCAGGTCTCGATCTCGGCATGGCGGAAGCCAGGAAGCAACTCGACAAGCGACTGGCGCGGGGCCGAATCGATGCGCGGCAGATGGTCGACATCCTGTCCCGAATCGAACCGACGCTCGATTACGGGCAATTCGGCCATCCCGATATCGTGGTCGAGGCAGTCGTGGAGAACGCCGGGATCAAGAAGAAAGTCCTGGGCGAACTGGAACGGAAAGTTCACGACAACACGATAATCGCGAGCAATACCTCGACGATTTCGATCGACGAACTGGCAAGCGCAGTACAGCGGCCCGAAAACTTCTGCGGCATGCATTTCTTCAATCCTGTCCCCGTCATGCCGCTGGTCGAGGTCATCCGCGGAACGGCGAGCAGCGACCGAACGGTCGCCACGACCGTTGCCTACGCGAAAGCGCTCGGCAAGACCCCGATCGTGGTCAACAACTGCCCGGGATTTCTCGTCAACCGGATCCTGTTTCCGTATTTCGGCGCATTCTCGGCGCTGATTCGCGACGGGGCCGAATTCAGTCAGATCGACCGCGTCATGGAAAAATTCGGCTGGCCCATGGGGCCGGCCTACCTGCTCGATGTGGTAGGCATCGATACCGCCGTGCATTGCCAGCACGTGCTGGCCAACGGATTCGCGCGCATGGCGCTGACTTTCGAGAGCGCTCTCGACCTGCTGTACGACAAGGGCGATTTCGGTCAGAAGACCGGCGCCGGTTTCTATCGCTACAAAACCGACAAACGGGGCAAGCCCGTCAAGTTGCCGCGTGAAGACAGCGCCCGATTGATCGCCCAGGCGCAAAGTGGTAACAAGAATCTCGACGATCAGGAAATTCGCGACCGCATGATGGTCGCCATGTGCCTGGAAGCGGCCCGTTGCCTTGAGGATGGCATCGTCGCAAGCCCGGCCGAGGTCGACATGGGTCTCATTCTCGGAATCGGGTTCCCGGCGTTCCGGGGAGGGGCCTTGCGCTATATCGACAATATGGGCCTGGAACGCTTTTGCGCGTTGGCGGATCGTTTCAAGGATCTGGGCAGCCTGTATTATCCGACCGAAAAAATGCGGGCCATGGCCGCCGGGGGCGAAACATTCTACAAGCAGGCGGGAGGTAGCGGCTCATGACGGATGCGGCCAGAGATGCGGTAATAGTCGATGCGGTCAGATCGCCGATGGCGCGGTCGAAGAACGGCGCTTTTCGGCACGTGCGCGCCGAAGAACTTTCAGCAAGGCTGATCGACGCCTTGTTCGAGCGTAACCCCGATGTGCCGCCGGGAGAAACAGAGGACGTGATCTGGGGCTGCGTCAACCAGACCCGGGAACAGGGCTGGAACATCGCCCGCAACGCCGCATTGATGTCGGTCCTGCCCCATAGCGTCTGCGGGCAGACCGTGAACCGGCTTTGCGGTTCGTCCATGTCGGCCCTGCATACGGCCGCGGCTGCGGTCGTTAGCGATAACGGCGACCAGTTTGTCGTCGGCGGCGTCGAGCATATGGGGCATGTCGGCATGACCGAGGGAGTCGATCCCAATCCGCAGGCCTCGCGCCATATCGCGAAAGCTTCGTGGATGATGGGCGTGACCGCCGAAGTGCTCGCAAGAATGCACCGGATCGATCGTCCGCGGCAGGAGGAGTTCGCGGTCAGATCGCACCGGCTGGCGGAAAACGCGCGGGCGGGCGGCGGCTTCGAAAACGAAATCGTGCCGATCCGGGGTCATGACGCGAACGGTGTGACCGAACTGATCGAACACGATGAAACGATTCGTCCGGATACCAGCATGGAAGCGCTGGCGCAATTGCCGCCGGCTTTCGATCCGGTGAACGGCACGGTGACCGCAGGCACTTCGTCGCAGATTTCCGCCGGCGCCTCGGCGATGCTCGTCATGTCCGCCGGGCGCGCGCAATCGCTGGGGCTGAAGATACGCGCCCGGATCAGGGCGATGGCGTATGCCGGAGTCGACCCCTCGATCATGGGCTATGGACCGGTGCCCGCTTCGCGCAAGGCCCTGCACAAGGCGGGTCTGAGCGTCGACGACCTGGAATGCGTGGAATTGAACGAAGCGTTCGCGGCGCAATCGCTGCCGGTGCTGAAGGATCTCGGCTTGCTGGACAAGCTCGATGACAAGGTCAATCTCAGAGGCGGAGCGATCGCGCTGGGACATCCCCTGGGCTGTTCGGGAACGCGAATAACCGCGACCCTGCTCAACAACATGGAGGCGCGGGACGCCACCCTGGGCCTGGCGACCATGTGCATCGGCCTCGGGCAAGGCATCGCCACCGTACTGGAAAGAGTATGATCGAAGCGGCAACACGCAAAAGTCCGGGTGCGCCGATCGCCTTGCGCAAGGCCGGCTACGACCTTCGGCGCGCGCAGAAAAATCTGCGCCGGGACGTGGGCCGGTCGATCGCCGATTTCAACATGATCGAAGACGGCGACCTGGTGCTGGTCTGCATGTCAGGCGGCAAGGATTCCCACGTCCTGCTCGACATTCTGCTGAACCTGCAACGGCACGCGCCGATCCGATTCGATCTGCACGCGGTCAATCTCGATCAGAAACAGCCGGGATTTCCGCCCGAAGTGCTGCCGGAATACCTGCGGGAACGGGGAGTCGAATACACGATCCTGGAGCAGGATACTTATTCGATCGTCACCGAAAAGATTCCGGAGGGAAAAACCTATTGCGGACTCTGTTCGCGCCTGCGCAGGGGCATTCTGTACAACTTTGCCGAACGCGTCGGCGCAACGAGGATCGCGCTTGGGCATCATCGCGACGACATCGTCGAAACCCTGTTCCTGAACATGTTCCACGGCGGAAAACTGAAGGCCATGCCGCCCAAGTTGCTGAGTGACGACAAGCGCAACGTCGTCATTCGCCCCCTGGCGTATTGCCGCGAGGAGGAAATAGCCCGATACGCGGAGTTGAAACGGTTCCCGATCATCCCCTGCAACTTGTGCGGATCCCAGGAAAACCTGCAGCGGCAGGCGGTCAAGGCCATGTTGCGGGGCTGGGAGCGGCAACATCCCGGCAGGGTGGAAACGATTTTCCGCAGCATCTGCAATGTGGCGCCGTCGCAACTGGCGGATGTGAGCCTGTATCCTTTCCGGGAATTGCGCATACAGCGCCCCGATTCCGAAAGTGACGCAGAAAGTGGAAATACCCTGGCAGAAATTGTCTGATGAGGCGCTGACCGCCGTCATCGAGGAATTCGTCACCCGCGAGGGCGCCGAGTATGGCGCCAGGGACTATAGCCTGGCAGAGAAAGTCGCGCAGATCCGAGCGCAATTGCAGGACGGAAAGCTGGGCCTGGACTACGATCCCGACAGCGGCTCCTGTCAACTGTTCGTCAAGCGGTAATGAAAAACGATCCGAATCCTCCAAGCGCTTCCGACATCGAGCCGATAACCCAGGTTGACGCCTGCGGGCTGTTTTGCCCGGAACCTGTGATGTTGCTGCATAACAAGATCCGCGATCTGGCGGGAGGGCGGAAATTGCGGATCATCGCCACCGATCCTTCCACGACGCGCGACATACCCAAGTTTTGCCTGTATCTGGGCCATGAACTGCTCGAACAGCAGCGGCGGGATGGGAAATACGTCTATCTGATCCGCAAGAAATCGCCCGACAGCGGTTGAGGCATGAAGATCGTCGCCGACCAGGACATCTTCGCCGTCGAAGAGATTTTTCAGCCCCTGGGAGAACTCGTGCCGCTGCCCGGCAGAAGCATTTCCAGACGCGATCTCGTGGACGCGGACGCCTTGCTCGTGCGATCCGTTCTGACGGTAGACCGCGATCTGCTGGCCGGAACCAAAGTGAGATTCGCCGGCACAGCGACCAGCGGCGTCGATCACGTCGACACGCGATGGCTGCGCGAAGCCGGAATCGCCTTTGCCCATGCCCGCGGCGCCAATGCCCCGGCCGTAGTGGAATATTGCCTTGGCGCCCTGGCCCGATTGACTCTCGTCGGCTGCATCGATCGAACGGCCCGCCGCGTCGGCGTCATCGGCGCAGGCGCGATCGGCGGGCGTCTCGCGCGAAAACTGCGGACCCTCGGTTATGAGGTCATCGTCTGCGATCCGCCCCTGGCGGAAGCAGTCGAAAGGTCCAGACCGAACCTGGAGCCCGGGTTCGAATTCCAATCCATGGAAGCCGCGCTTGACTGCGATATCGTCAGCTTGCATGTGCCGCTTACCCTTGCCGGCAGGCACGCCACGGCCTGCATGCTCGACGCGGATGCGCTCGCGCGCTTGCGCCCGGGCGCCGTGCTGCTGCAAACGAGCCGCGGCGGAGTAGTTGATGAACGAGCCTTGCTGGCCAGGCTTTCCGGCGGGCCCGAGCTGCATTGCGTTATCGACGTTTGGGAAAACGAGCCTGCCGTAAACGTCGCGCTGGCCGACAAGGCGAGTCTGGCCACGCCGCATATCGCCGGCTATAGCGAGCAGGCGAAATGGGCGGCTGGCCTGATGCTGGCGCGGCAACTGGCTGCGCATTTCGATTTGCCGCAGCCGGAAACGGACTCGATGGAAGGCTTCCCTTCAAACCTGAACGTACGGCGGGAGTGGATCGGGGACGACATGGGGCATTGGCGGATCATCGATCATTGCATGGCCTTGGCCGATCTGAGTTCGCAATTCAAACGCCGGGTGGCCGCGGACGAGCCGGGGCGGAGCTTGGATCTGATCGCGGAAGAATTCGACCGGATGCGCAAGCCGCGATCGCGCCGCCGGGGATTTTCCGCGATCCGGCTCCACGGCGCGGAACTGCTCACGACCCGGCGGTGGAGCTGGCTCGCGGACGCGGGTTTTAGGCTTCAGCCGGTGCGATAATCGTCGAGCGTGCGGGCGATCGCGGTGATGGCCGTCCGCATCTCCTCTTCGCGCGGCAGAAAGACCAGCCGGAAATGCCTGGAATCCGGAATATTGAAGGCGCTGCCTTGCGCCAGCAGTATTTTTTCCCGCAGCAGGATGTCGAGCACGAGATCAAGGTCGCTGCCGACGGTGAAATGATCCGGGTCGAGCTCCGGAAACAGGTAAATCGCGCCCGCGGGCTTGACGCAGTTCACTCCCGGGATTTCGTTGAGCATTTTCAGGGCGGCATCCCTTTGCCGCCCAAGCCGCCCGCCCGGCAGAATCAATTCGTTGACGCTCCGGCATTCGCCGAGCGCCGTCCGTATGGCGAATTGCGCGGGCACATTGGCGCACAAGCGCATGTTGGAAAGTATATCCAGCCCTTCAATGTAACTGCTCGCAAATTCCTTCGGCCCGCTCAGGATCATCCAGCCGGAACGAAATCCCGCGAGACGGTAGGATTTAGATAGGCCGTTGAAAGTGACGATGAAGAGATCGTCGCACAGGGAAGCCAGTGGTATGTGTTCCGCGCCGTCGTAAACGATCTTGCTGTAGATCTCGTCGGCGAACAGGATCAGTTCATGCCGGCGCGCGATTTCGATCAACTCGAGCAGAATCTTCCTGCTGTAAACGGCGCCGGTCGGATTGTTCGGATTGATGACGACCAGGGCTCTCGTTCGCGGCGTGATTCTGGCCTCGATGTCCGCCATGTCCGGAGACCACAGCCGGTTTTCGTCGCAACGGTAATGCGCCGGAACACCGCCGCCAAGGTTGACCGCCGCGGTCCACAGCGGATAGTCAGGCGCCGGAATCAGGACTTCTTCGCCATCGTTGAGCAAGGCCTGCATCGCCATGATGATCAATTCGCTCACGCCGTTGCCGAGATAGATATCCTCGATCCCGACTCCGTCGATTTGCGATCGCCGGCATTCACGCATAATCGCCTTGCGGGCCGGGAGCAGGCCTTTCGAATCGCTGTAGCCTTGAGCGTTTGCGAGATTGCGGACCACGTCGCGCAGAATCTCGTCCGGCGCGTCGAAGCCGAAAGCCGCCGGATTGCCGATGTTGAGCTTGAGAACCCGGTGACCGTCTTCCTCCAGCCGCCGCGCCTGCTCCAGCACAGGTCCGCGAATGTCGTAACAGACATTATCCAGCTTGTGCGATTGTTCAATTCGCCGCATCAAGATCAGCTCAAAACCAAAAGCTGCGGACGTTACCCACCCCCACCAACGCTGTCAACCTGCAGTGGCTTTGAGCCGTCGCCGTCTGGTGTGTGAAGTTTAGCGGACGCCGTAAATACATCCCTGTAGGCTCCGGGCTCGGCGTCCTGCCTCGCACGCCCGCTAAACTTCACACACCAGAC
>JANQSV010000374.1 GCA_028279115.1 Pseudomonadales bacterium | reverse complement strand
CGCGGCAAGCTTAGACTCTGGAAATCGAGGGCTCCAAATCAACCCGGGCACACCTTAAATCAGCCCTCGGACTGTCCTGTGAATCAGGACCACCTCACTCCTCCTCTTCATCAGACAGTCTCCCAGTCCTCGAAAACTACCTTAACAGACTGTCCAAATTTGCCCGACCACTTCTTGGAGTGGATATGATGGAGGGCGCTTGGAATATAATCTGCCACGCTACGAATCCATCGTACGGCTTAACCTCGGCTCGGTTGCCCGAAAGCTCAGAAAAATTCGAGGGAAAACATGCAGTTGGTTAGGTGTTTGACCACTAAAGGCGTTAGCGAGTTCGCTCGATATCTTGAGCAGTTGCGAAGCCATGGTAGTTTGTCGCCACCTATTAATATTTTGACGAACCCATTGTACTCAACACCTTGCACCCTCGGCGACGTGCCTATTGAGTTGCGGGATTTTTCGAGCCGAAGAGAGTTCGCAGATTACATCAATCAGAAATTCCTGAAAGCCGGAATTTACTCGGATGCTGACGAACAGGGAATGTGGGAATGGCTATCGCTTTTTTACTTTGACACGGTGTGTCCAATCAGCGAGGGCGGGGAACGAAAGCCGGGCGTGGACGGTCGGCATTTGCTCGAAGACCCGGACGCCCTGCGTCGCTATCGTCACCTTCTGCGCAGCCCGTATATGTTGTGGCGTCGTTATAACGGCGGACTCAAAGGCGAGCTGGATCTGATTTTGTCCGATAAACTGCCGGTTCACGGCATTGCCGCCACACATCTCGTTGAGCGATTACGTCTTATTGCCAGTCCAGGCGCGTTGATCGCGGCGAGCCGACTTTATACCAACCCTATATCCGGCAAGCCAAAGTACGGTTACTCTCACGAGGAAAATGGACTGCGCGCCTATTGCAAGTTTCTCAACAATCTGCCGGACTGTTTCGATCTTGCAGAGATGTCGGCCGATACGATCATGGCACTGCTCCCTGATACTTTTGCTGAATGGTTAAACGATACCGGCAACTCGCAAGACTTTTCGCTCCAACCCTTTGAAAAATTGAAGGAAGTTAGCGCGTTACATGATGTCCGGTCAGTGGCTCGGCGATTGGATGATCTCTTGGACGAGATCAATGCACGAAAGATGACCGAACGCCAGATTGCGATTCGATCCAACATGTTTCGAACCGCGGTATTAGGTGCGTATGATTCTCGGTGCGCTATATCGGGATTGGGGCTAAGGCACACTGAAGGGAACGAAACTGGGTTCCACTTCGAGGTGGAGGCGGCGCACATAATCCCTGTTTCTCGTGGCGGCAGAGACCTGGTGCGCAACGGGCTTGCGCTAAACCGTTCGATTCATTGGGCTTTTGATCATGGAATGCTATGGATCAATAACGACCTCCGGGTCGGCTTGGCCAAGGAAGTTGATACTGATTCGCGCAACCATTGGCTGCAGCAGTTTCGAAACCAGCAACTACGGACTCCGGCGCATGGGCAACATCATCCAGATCGGGAGGCGTTGCGGTGGCATGCCCGCAACATCGCACACGCCGCCTAAGAACGAATAGCCAAAATCAGAGCTCTTCCATGAGGAGGGCGGAATTCTGGATGAACGCGCAGAAGGTTTTTGAGTTGAGTCTGGAACTGTCACAGAACGGGGATCGGATACGCGCCCGTGTTCGCCCCTATGCCACACCCTCGCCTTGATCTGTTTTGTACCTTTCTCGAACAGCGTCAGCACAACTCCGCGACCGGTCCGAAGGTTCGGCGGTGGATGGGGGTGGGGCCGAATCGGGCAAGGGCTTCGAGGTGGTCGCGGGTGGGATAGCCCTTGTGGCGGGCGAAACCGTAGCCGGGGAATTCGCGGTCGAGGGCGGCCATTTCGCGGTCCCTGGTGACCTTGGCGAGGATCGATGCGGCGGCGATCGCCGGAATGCAGCCGTCGCCGCCGACAACGGCCCTGGAAGGGTACTGCCAGTCGGGGCAGAAGTTGCCGTCGACGTAGACGAATCGGGGTTGCAGTGAAAGTTGTTGCACCGAGCGGTGCATGGCGAGCAGGCTGGCTTGGAGGATGTTCAGGTGGTCGATTTCCGCGGCGCTCGCCCGTCCTATCGCGAAGCTGAGACAACCGTTTACGATTCGCTCGAAACAGGCCTCGCGTTGCGCCGGGGTGAGTTTCTTCGAATCGTTCAGACCGTCGGGGGGCGCGTCCGGATCGAGAATTACCGCGGCGGCGACCACGTCTCCCGCCAGACAGCCGCGTCCGGCTTCGTCCGCTCCGGCTCGCGGCGCCGGCAAGCCCATCGGTTCGCGCCAGACCGGCTCAACTTGCATGCGCCTGCCCCGTGAGCAGTTCATGAATGGCGCCGGCGGCCTGGGCAGAAGCGTTCCGGCGCAGGAAACGATGCTGTTGCTCGAACTTTTCCAGCAACTCTTTGCGCGGCTCGCGATTTTCCATGAACCTTTCGATTTCCCGCAGGAGGTTTTCCGTGTTGACCTCCTTTTGCACGTATTCGGGCACGAGACGCTCTCCGGCGAGCAGATTGGGAATCGCCATGTGATCGACCTTGACGATGCGCGAAGCGAGCGCATAGCTCAGTGGCGCAAGCTTGTAGCAGGTAACCATCGGGCGGCGCAGCAACATGGCTTCCAGGCTCGCCGTGCCAGAGGCGAGGATCACTAAATCGGCGGCGGCGATAGCCTGGTGCGATCGATCGAGCAAGCGAAATTCGGCGCCGGCGAATCCGCCTTGCGCGATGGTTTCTTCGAGCAGGCGCCGGTTTTCGGCGCCCGAACAGGGAACCAGGAACCGCAGGTCGGGGAATCTGTCTTGCGCCGCCGAGGCCGCTGCCAGGAATTCCGGCGCCATTCTCCTGATTTCGCTCTTGCGGCTTCCCGGCATCAAGGCGATGACGGGCGTCGCGGGGTCGAGCGAAAGTTCGCGCCGGGCTTGTTCTCCGCCGTCCTCGAGGCCGATTTCATCGGCCAGCGGATGGCCGACGCATTGCACGCGAACGCCATGCTCGCGGTAGATGTCGGTTTCGAAGGGAAACAGCGTCAGCATCAGGTCGATCGATCTTGCAATGCCATGGATTCTGCCCTTGCGCCAGGCCCAGACGCTGGGGCTTACATAATGAATCGTCCGGATGCCGCTCTTGTGAAGGCTTCCTGACAGGCGCAGGTTGAAATCGGGCGAGTCGATGCCGATGAACGCCGCCGGGCGGGTCTTGAGGAAAAATCGTTCGAGGCGGCGCTTGATGCGCAGCAATTCCGGCAGCCTGCCAAGCGGTTCGACGAGCCCCATCACCGAAAGCCGCTCCATCGGCGCCAGTGAATCGCAGCCGAGTTGCTCCATTTCCGGGCCGCCGACGCCACTGAAATGCGCCGCCGGATAAAGATCGCGCAAGGCCCGCATGAGGCCGGCGCCAAGGATATCGCCCGATTTTTCGCCGGCGACGATTCCGAAATGTACGCGCCCGGTCATGCCGCAGAACGGCCGCTAGCGATGAACGCCTTTACAGGAAGATTCGACGGACTCGATCAAGGTCTTCAGCACCGCGCTGTCCTCGCTGAGCGCCTTGATCTGAGGCACCGCTTCCTGCACGGTGAGATTGCGCAAGTGCAGGATCTTGAACGCCTTCTTAACCAGTTCGATATCTTCGCGCTCGAAGCCGCGCCGTTTCATGCCGATCGAGTTGATGCTGCGCGCGAGCGCGGGCTGGCCGCTGACGATGACGAAGGCGGGCACGTCGTTTACCACATGGGTCATGCCGCCGACCATGGAATGCGCGCCGATGCGGAGAAATTGCTGCACCCCGGCATAGCCGCCGAGCAAGGCGAAATCGTCGATGGTCACATGGCCGCAAAGGCCGACATTGTTGGCGCAGACGATATCGTCGCCCAGCTTGCAGTCATGAGCGACATGGGCATAGGCCATCAGCAGGTTGCGGCTGCCGATGCTCGTCGGGCCGCCGCCGGCGCCGGTGCCCCGATGCACGGTCACGCCTTCGCGGAATATGTTGTCGTCGCCGATTTCGAGCCAGGTTTCCTCGCCTTGATACTTCTTGTCTTGGGGATCTTCGCCGATCGAGGCGAACTGGAAGAACAGGTTGCCTGTACCGATACGGGTATTGGACTGGATCACGACATGGGAGCGCAATATGGTTCCCGCGCCGATGGATACATTGGGTCCGATTATGCTCCAGGGGCCGACGATCACATCGGCGCCGATCTCGACATCCTCTTCTATCCGCGCCGTCGGATCGATACTGGCGCTGCTGTCAATCGACATCCACTTTCCTCTCGGCGCAAATGATCTTCATCGAACCCACCAGATGACCGTCGACGGTGGCCTCGGCATAGAACTTGTAGATGCCGCGGCGATTGCTGATCACGTCGACCTGCAACATCAACTGGTCGCCGGGCACCACCGGGCGGCGCAGGCGCACTTCGTCCGCGCCCACGAAATAATAGAGATAACCGTCGGCGGGCTTCTTTTCCTGGCTCTTGAAACCGAGTACGCCGGCCGCCTGGGCCAGCGCTTCGATGATGAGCACGCCGGGCATGATGGGCTGATGCGGGAAATGGCCCACGAAGAAAGGCTCGTTTACCGTGACGTTCTTGCAAGCAAGAATGGATTTTCCCAACTCCATTTCGAGAACCCGGTCCACCAGCAGGAACGGATAGCGTTGCGGCAGATATTCCTTGATTTCCTGAATGTCCAAAATCATATCCCGATCTTCGCAGAACCCCCGGCACTGGGCGCCGGGCAGCACATGCTAGTCTTTCTTGGCCAGTTTTTCCAAACCTTTCAGCCGGTTAGCCATCTCGTCAAGTTCCTGGAAGCGGGTAATGACCCGTTTCCAGCGACTGGTTTTCATATGTCCGGTGCCGGACGAATACCTTCCCGGCTCGGTTATGCTGCGGCTGACGAGCGACATCGCGCTCACTTCGACGCGGTCCGCGATGTTGATATGACCAACCGCTCCCGATGCGCCGCCCATGATGCAATACTTGCCGATCACGACGCTGCCCGCGATCGCGGTGCAGCCGCAGATTATCGTATGTTCGCCGATCACGCAGTTATGTCCGATCTGCACTTGGTTGTCGATCTTGACGCCGCGCCCGATGACGGTGTCTTCCATGGCGCCGCGGTCGATGGTGGTGCCGGCGCCGATCTCCACGTCGTCGCCAATCACCACCGAACCGCCATGGTGGATCTTGATCGATTTCTCGCCGTCGAACGCATAACCGAAACCGTCGGCGCCGATCACGCTGTTGGCGTCGATCTCCACGTTGCCGCCAAGACGAACGCCGGGGTACAGGATCACTGCGCGCCGCAGATGGCAGGATTCCCCGAGTACGCATCCTTCCCCGACGATGCAACCCGGCCCGATGACCGAATTCGCGCCGACATCGGCGCCGGCTTCAATGACGCTGTTGGGGCCTACACTGACCGACGCATCGAGCCGGGCTGCCGGAGCGATCACGGCGGACGGATGAATGCCGGCGGGAGATTTTTTCGCGACGTGGAAAATCGCCGATGCGCGGGCGAAACTGACATAGGGGTGGGAACTGATCAACTTGTTTGCCGGACAGTCGCCGCGGGATTTTTCTTCGACGATGACCGCGGATGCGCGGGTCGTCGCCAATTGCGCGGCGTAAGCGGGATTCGACAGGAAGCTCAATTGACCCGGCCCGGCATCAGCCAAGGAGCCGAGCCCGGTGATTTCGCACTCGCCGTCACCGTCCAACTCGACTTCAAGCAATTGCGCCAGCCTTGACAGCTTGATACCCGGGTTCGAAGACAGGTTTGAAGACAACTTCAGAGGTCCGATCGGCGCTCCCGCTACTCGCTCTGGGCAAGTTCGTTCAGTTTTGCCGTGACCCGGGCCGTAATATCGAGCACAGGCGCGAAATATGGTGCGTTGTCGGCGTTCAGAATGAGATCGAAGCCGCCTTCGGCGACAACCTCGGACACCGCCGTGGCCAGTTGTTCCTGCATGCTTTCGAGGAATGCCTGGTTTCTTTCGTTGAGCGCGGTTTGCACACGCTCCTGGATCAATTGCAATTGCACTTGCAGATCCTGCGCGTCGGAGTTCATGCGCCGCTTTTCATCTTCGGTCATGATCGCTTCGTTCTGCTGGAACTCCTCGGCAAGCGTATTGAGTTGCTCCGACAACTCGGTCGCCCTTTCCTGATCGGGCGTCAGTTCAGCTTCGAGTTCCCGCTGGATGACCGCGGCCGCATCCGAAGCGAACAGTGCCCGCAGGGGATTGAGAATTCCTATCTTGGTGTCCTGCGCCGAGGCTCCTTGCGAAATCGCCGCCAGCGCAAGGCAGGCAATCAGGTGTTTTATGTATTTCACAATTATTCTCCAACCGTATGACCGCGACAACCCGGTTCCACTGTCGCGCATTCCTCCGCCCGACATCCGAACTAGAATCCGGTCCCCACGGTAAAATCAAAACTCTTGGTGTCGTCCCCCGGCTTTCCGAATGGCTGAGCCAGATAGAAAGTCAGTGGGCCGAAAGGCGACAAATAGGTAACCGCTATACCGGCGGAATAGCGAAACTCCTTGAAATCGAAATTCGAACAGTTTTGCAACAGCCGCTGCCGTTCCGTGCAATGGGACGAAAACACATTGCCCGCGTCGATGAACAACGAAGTCCGCAACTGGTTCGACACTTCATCGACGAACGGCACCGGAAACAGCAGTTCCAATGTCGCCACGGTCAATATGTTACCACCAAAGCTGTCGTAATCCTGATGCAGGAAGAAATTCTCCACCGCCAGCGCTGGCACGGGGTTGCCCATGCCGTCGAGCACCGGGTTGCCCATGGAGTCGAGCAACGGCTCGGTCCGGTAGGCGAAATCATTTTGAAATCCCTGGGCCGAGCCGTCTTCATTCAGCAGAATATTGCCGGCGCCGTCTTTCAGCAGAGATACTCCGCGCGCGGTCAGATAGCGCGCGCCGGCCGTGCTCTCGGGCCCCAGGCTGTTTTCTTCAAAGCCCCGCAACACCCCGGCTGAATTGATTCCACCAGCGAAATAGTGATTGAAGAAAGGCATTCGCTCGGTATCGCCGTAGCCTATGCCGTAACCGAGGTTGGTGCGCAGACCAACCACCCAGGTGCGATTCTGGTTCAGCGGCCAGTAGAGCTGGTTGGAATAGGAAAATCTCGCGTATTGCAAATCGCTGCCGGGCAGCGTCACTTCAACGCCCAGATTGTGCAGCATGCCGTCGTTGGCAAGCTGGCCGCGATTCAGGGTATTGCGGAACCAGTTGCCGGACAGGGTGAAGTTGTCGAAATTGTCGCCGTAGAGATCGACGAATCCCGGATCGGGATTCATGCGCGTTTGCGCAAGACTCAACGTGCTTACGTCTCCGAGCACCGCGTCCATGACCGGGCCGACCGACGGATTGGGATTGGCTGGCGAGATCAGATACTTGTCGACTCCCGGAAAAAATGTCGGCGAAGCCATGATTTCCTGCACCGAGCCAACGCCGGAACTGAGTTCGGTATGGGTAAAACCGATATCAAATCCGAGCACCGAAATTTCGCTCAACGGATAGCTGAAACTGACCGAGGCGCCATAGGAGGAAGTATTGAAGTTCGCGACATTGAACGGCGAGTCGATTTCCTGCACGTACAGACTCATCCCCCGGCTTACGCCATCCGGGGTGAAATAGGGGTCGACATACTGGAAATTCAGCGACTTGATGAAACGGCTGCGATTGACGCCAACCGCCACCGTGCGCCCGGTGCCGAGAAAGTTCTGCGCTTGCAGGTTGGAACTGATGAAGAAGTCGCCGCTGCCGCCGGTGCCCACCTGGAAACTGATTGCGCCGAAATTCTGCTCCACCACGTCGAAATTGACGTCGACCTGGTCGGTCGTGCCCGGCACTTCCTCGGTGGCCACGTCCACGGTTTCGAAATAGCCGAGCCGTTCGAGCCGCACCTTCGACTGTTCGATCTGCAGGCTCGAGGCAGGCGCCGCTTCGAGCTGGCGCATTTCGCGCCGCAGTACGTCGTCTGCGGTCGAGGTGTTGCCGTTGAAATTGATGCGATTCACATAAGTCCGGTTACCGGGTTCGATAACGAAGGTCACGTCAACGGTGCCGTCCTCGTTGACGTCCGGCACGCCGGTGGCTTCGGCGAAGGCGTAACCGAGATTGCCGAGGAATTGCACCATGATCTCTTCGGTGCCGGTCACCAGG